>NZ_JBMFVA010000008.1:0-66836 GCF_049966235.1 Vulcanisaeta sp. | reverse complement strand
AGTAACATTGGTGGTGCAGGTGCCAGTACTTTTGGCGGATTTTGCTGGTCTGGTGTGCAATCACCACCTTATCAAAGTTCATCACCCCTCTTATATTACCCGTTAACCCTGAGTTTGAACTCCACGAACGTCGCGTCATTTATGGGTTGTGGAGGTGGTAGTGTACCATCGCCTTTCTTCGGTAGGTCCCTTAGCCCTGGAGATTACTGGTTGATTATCGAGTTTGTTAATGGTCCTGGCTCGTACATTAGCGACAATTACATAACCAGTATTAGTTATGAAACCAGTGGTTGGTCAATAACCCTCACGCCGACTGGAATAACAATAAGCAGCTAAGATGGTGCTGAACCAAGGAGGGCGAGAAACCCCGACGAAATGGATGGAGCGCTCAAGATTGGTATTCAGCCTTATCTATAATGCCTAAGTATTGGCCCTTATTGGGTTCTAGGGTTTATCGGCTTGGTGAGTGCCCTGACAAGCTTATTAATTATTTTAGGACACAATAATTGTGGGCGAAGATCTTCTCCGGGCTGCACGTAGGGTCGAGAGGAGGTTGAGGGCTAGGGGGCTCGGTCCTACCCTGGATGAGTTTGCCGACCACGTGACGCTTCGCATAGACCCTCTGAAGCCTGTGTTTAATAGGCACATAGCGCTGTTGTACACAATAGTTGCGCAGGCAATAACCGATAGAAAAACCGCGGCTGCCGCACTCAAGCTGGTTGATGAGGGTGTCGTACTCGACCTCTACGCAACCGGCGAGCACCACTTTGGGAACATGCACTACGTGGGCGTCCTCCTAAATCACTACATAAACATCATCGAGGACATAATCGATGAGGACCCAGGCATATTACTCGATGAGGAGAATGCCGAGAGGACTGGGAGGTTCGCCGTGGTCGCAGCGAAGGTTATAACCCTGGCGATGCCCCACCTAAGGGATTCCACGAGTATGAGGAGGGCGGCTGCCGAGGCGGCACTCAGTGATGCCGATCCGACGATATTAGGCGCACTCTCCGCACTCTCGGGAGTAGGCATTAAGGCTCAACTTGATGATGATACTGCCGAGGAAGCCATAATTAGGCTTCGCAATTTCTTCCTACATGTTCTTAGGGAATTATCATGGCGAGATGCCCTTAGGCTCATTGCCGAGGCATTGAATGTGCTTGGCAATGATGAGGTAAGCACGTTGGTGAGGCGTGACTTAAGTGCTTACGTGGTCATGTGGAATGCGTGGTTGTTCAAGAGACTTCAGGAGCTTTACGGCAGTAGGAATCTCACGAGCGCGTTGCTTAACGTACTCAAGGCTTACGTTAGTGCGGTGTTGATTGCCGGCGATCAGGAGGGTGGTGTTAGGCAGTATATTAATGAGGTTCTTAGGTCATTGGCACCCAGCCTACTGAACAATGGGGCTCGCGTCCTTGAGGTATTTAATGTAATCGTGGGCTCCATAGCATCTGCGATTAGGTCAAGCACCTACTTAAGCGATGAATCGTTGATTAGGACTATGGCTACGTATATCACGTTATTCATGAGCGACGTAATTGCCAGGGCAATTGATGAGTTAAACAATGATGAGTATGTCATGAAATTATTCTCAGACTCCCTCAGTAATGCCGTCCTCGCCGTACTCGAGATGGCGAAGAAGGAGGGTATGCTGGCTGAGGGTTCGATGGAGTCATTAATTAATGTGATAACTGGAATCGCCGAACTTGTGGTCAGGGCGTTGGCCCTACTATCGCTTAAGTTCGGCGCAGGCTTGTTGCGGGATGATAGGAAGTTAATAAGTAGGGTGATAAACGCCATGTATTCGCAGGGCTGGAATGAGTTGTTTCTAGTTACCATGCTCGGCGATTCAGACATGGTGGAGGAGTTCATAAACGGCAGTACTAACTGGCGTGAGGTCCTAGGGTTCGTGATAGTTTAATAAGCTCCATTAATCCCTTCACGGCATTTATAAAAATATTTATCAACTCGGCGCATCTACGCATTTCTAGGAGCTCCATGTATTACGCGTGGTTGGTTTTGGTCGACTCCTTAATTCCTTAGGTTCCGTGTTCGCGGATTGGGTAGGTAACGCTTTTATAGCCTGTTTTCCCAGCATCACCGTGGTTGAGGTTAGGAAGTTGACGGTTACCAAGGCGCCCGTTGACCCGCGTGAGTTGGGCCTTGACGCCCTGCCCTACGTTGGTGTTATTGGTGGTAGTGGGCTTTATGAGGCTGGCTTTTTCAGTGAGTATTTTGAGGTTCAGCTTCATACGCCTTATGGCTTGCCCAGTGATAATGTTGTGATTGGTAGGGTTGGTAATGAGTGGGTTGCCTTCCTGCCTAGGCATGGTCGTGGGCATAGGTACCCGCCGCATAGGATTCCGTATAGGGCTAATGTCTGGGCTTTGTGGGCCCTTGGTGTTAAGGTCGTGATTAGTGTTAGCGCTGTTGGTAGTCTTAGGCAGGACTTCGCGCCTGGGGATTTCGTGATTCCTGACCAGTTCTTTGATGCCACTAAGGGTAGGGAGTACACGTTCTTTGATGGGCCGAGGACCTGCCACGTACAGATTGGTCTTGAGCCCTTCAACCCAGTCATTAATCAACTGCTCTTTGAGGAGGCTTCGAGGGTTAATAGGACTCACCTTGGTGGTTGTTATGTGTGTATTGAGGGCCCGAGGTTTAGTACCAAGGCTGAGTCTAGGGTTTGGAGGGATGTTTATGGTTGTGACATAATTGGTATGACATTGGTCCCGGAGATAAACCTTGTGCGTGAGTTGGGTATGTGCTACTCACTGCTTGCCCTGGTTACTGACTACGACGTATGGGTTCCGCATCAGCCGGTGACTGCGGAGCTCGTGGAGAGGGTGATGAATGAGAAGCTTGAGCTTGCTCGTAGGGTCCTTCTTAATGTGGTGCCCAGGATGCCCAGGGACGTGCATGTTAAGTGTGAGGAGGTTTTGAAGAATGCCTGTGTTTGATGGCCATGGTTGTTAGGCAGTTTGGTGGTAGGTTTCCCGTTATTTCCCTGGATGAGTTGGAGGCCTTGTTTAGGGCTTCGAGTGTTGAGTTGGGTAGGAGGTTTGGGGCTAGGAGGGTTGGTGATAAGTACCTACTGCCCATTCAGGCTGTTCCGTGGTTCACCCTGGTTGACCTAGGCCATGAGTACCCAGTAAACGGACTGGTTGTTAGGGGTGTGATGATCGAGGGGCCTGTTGATAAGCCCTGGTTTGACCTTGTCCTTGGTTTCCTCGTTGGTGATTATGTGGTTGGGGTCTCGGTGGTCGGCCGTAGGGCCGTGGGTTGTAGGTCACGCCCGCTTAATCCGCCGCTTGATCTTTGGGACTTGCCCAGGGGTCTTGAGTTTCCGAGGCTTGTTGCAGTCACGAGGGAGGTCACCGGCGGTGTTGTTGATGTTTCGGTTCCGATGGATTGCCTGGTGAGGCTTGGGCTTAGTCCTGGTCAGTCGACTCGTTTCCTCCTTGTTTATACGGGGCTTGTTAGTGTTGGTGGTAGGTTGTTTATTGACCTCAGTGGTTCCTCCTTGCTTGTTTCGTGATGTCCTTATTCGCGTCTTTCCTGGACGCAAAAGATATAAATACATGCCTGGGTTAGTTCTTTGGTCCATGAGTGGGGAGGATCAGGGAGATATAGTTGATGAGTTGCTTTCGTCGGTGCTTGGTGGTGAGAGTGGTAATGAGGCGGAGATTGCGAAGGAGCAGGCGTTGGTTAGGGTTAGGGTTGAGAGGAGGAAGAGGCATTTGGTTACTGTTATTGAGTTTGATAGTTCTGACGTTAAGAGCCTGGATATAAATGGTATTGCCAAGGAGCTTAAGCGTAGGCTTGCGGCTGGCGGTACTGTTAGGGAGAACTCGATTGAGGTTCAGGGTGACCAGAGGCAGAGGGTTAAGAAGTTGCTTGTGGAGATGGGGTTTAGGGAGGAGAATATACTAATTGATGAGACTATTGTGGAGACCTAGGGATGATTAGGAGGGATGAGGCGTTAATTAAGTACCTAAGGGATGAGTTGCCCAGTAGGGTTAGTGATGTGCTTAGTGGTGATTGTTCATCAGTAATTAACGGACTGGCCAAACTATGTATTGAGACCCTTAATAAGTCCTGTAATGCCCTTGGGATTGAGTGCGGTGGTGATGAGGTTAGTAATGCCTGGAGGGTTCTTGAGGGGATTATTGGTTTGAGTAATGAGTTTGTCCTGGCGAGGTACATGGCCATTGTCGTTAGTTCCGAGTTCATAGCATCCAGGGCAAGCCCAGTAATTATTGACATGCTCAGTAGGGACTTGCTTACGTGTATTGAGAAGATCAGGGTCTTGGTCCTTAAAATGGTTGAGGTTGGTAAGCCGTGGAGGGAGACCTATGGATTAAGTGATTAGTTTTTTAAAGGTCTTCTTAAAACCGAACCCTGCATGTTCAGGGTTTTAACCCTTGAGGACCACATTAGGATTCCACCTAGTAGGTTTGGGGAGCCTCTGGAGAGGGTTGCCTTCGAGGTCCTGTGGGGTGAGTACGTGGGTAGGGTTGAGAGGGATGTGGGTGTTTACGTGGCCATATTCGACGTTGAGGTCAGTAGGAGGGGTGTGGTTATCTTTGGTGATGGTGCCACGTATAACAGGGTTCGTTTTAAGGCCTTGGTCTATACACCGCTTGTTAATGAGGTTGTTGAGGGTGAGGTGGTTAGGACTGAGGACTTCGGGGCCTTCGTGAGGGTTGGGCCTATTGATGCTCTCATACATAGGACTCAGATGATGGAGGATAACGTGGTTCTTTATGACAAGCAGAGTGGTGCCTTCGTTGGTGAGCGTAGTAGGCGTAGGCTTGGTAGGGGTGATGTGGTTAGGGCTAGGGTGGTGGGGGTGAGCTACGTGACGGCGGGTAACAGGGACGTGGTTAGGGTTAGCCTAACCCTTAGGCAGCCAATGCTTGGTAAGCTTGAGTGGATTGAGGAGGAGCTCAGTGGTGGTAAGAAGACTGCGCAGGCTAAGGCTCAGCAGAAGCAGTAGGTTTGTCTCTAAATATTACTGGCACTATACCTTGAGTATTATTACCGTTTTACCAGACCAATTAGTAGCAGGGTTAGTGCTGCTGTTTCTGCCGTGCCTGTTATTACTAGGGTTGTTGTTGAGTAGGTTATGTTCATTGTAATTACCTGGACCACTATGAAGGTCATCATCGGCACCGCCGTTGTTATTACTATCAGTATTGTATTAACTAGGTTTAGTATTGCCAGGGCTTGGGAGCCGTTTAGGTAGTCCCTGACCTCCAGTTGGAATATTACGGCGGACATCACGGTGGAGGCGAGGGGGGATACGGCTAGGGCCAGGACTGGTGGTATGGCCATTACGTGGCCTAGGGCTGTGAGTATTACGATTATTGGTGCAGTAAGTATGTAGTAGGTCATTAGTGCCATGGGTATTTTAGCCAGCATCCTCCTGATCGGTGTTATGGGTATTGTGAGTATTATGGGTAGTGCTGAGTATTCTGCGTTGTACATCATGACTGGTAGGAAGGATGTTATGAAGGCGAGTGGTGCGGCGTAAGCCATGATCCCAATCATGAGCTCAAACTGCGTTAGTTCATTCATTGAGGTGGCTAGGGATGTGTATAGGAACACGGCCATTAGTAACCCGCCAATGAACATGCCCAGGGAGCCCCTGGCACTGAGTACCTGCCTCATGTAGTACCTGACCAAGCCCGTGAATACACCCCTAAACCTGAACCCCCTGAATGGCTTGTTAATGGTGATTAGGGACTCGGGGCCGCCTGGTATCCTTGGTCTTAATAGCCTGGGCCCAGCGTTAATCAGTAGGTATGTGTCTATTGTGAGGAGCATTATTGTGGTTATTACAGAGTTCATTAATGCTGTTTGGTGGTTAGTGATAAATGGATCGCTGATCAACGGTACGTACTGAGCAATACCTGGGCTAATTATTGCAGAGTCCTCACTGAGCATTAGGAGCGTCAGTGCTATTACCCAGGGTATTGAGTTTGTGGTGACAATCAAGGACCTGGTCAGGAACGCGCTCGCTGAACCCCTTCTCCTAACCACGGTGTCCAGGGCCACTATACCCATTAATGGACCCACCAGGCCCAGGAGTAATGCCTGTGCTGTGATTAATACCGGCGATGGCGTGTGTATTATTACCGATACAATGATGGCTGTGATTATTGAGGATGCTAATGGCGCATCCACGGCCCTTACAATGGCTATTATTGAGATAAGCCTTATGAAGTCCTCATTAAGGCTCAGGGTCCTGAGTAGATCGCCTATTGTTGGGTAGCCCATTACTGAGGTTACTATTGGTGATAGTAACATGTAGATTAATAGTATCATGAAGTACATGGTTAAGTACTCATAGGGTGGGGATTGGTACATATTCACCAGTGTTCTCCAGTGCGTGATTAGGCCAATGATAAGTGGTGCAGCTAGGTAGGAGATAATCATCAACGAGGCCACTGCCTTAATAATCCCATACCCACTAATAATCCTCTCAATCCTGACGGGCCTAGCCCCGGTCCTCCTGACCTGGGTTATTGCCTGAACAATCAACTCCCTATAAACCAAACCACCAAGTTCCCAAGCACTCATGGTCACAAACCCTCGAGCAAGCCCCTAATCTCATCCTCAGCCCTAATGGCCCTCAGGAAGGCATCCTCAAGACTACCCGCATTAACCGCGCTCATTATTTCCATGGGCGTCCCCTCCATCACCAACCGGCCTGTATTAATTATGCCAATCCTCGAACAAACCCTCTCCGCAACCTCCATTATGTGTGTCGTGAAGAGTATTGAGCCTCCAGACTCAAGGTGCCTCTGCATCAACTCCTTAACAACCCTAACCGACTTAGCATCCAAGTAGTTGAAGGGCTCATCCATGAGCAGAAGCCTCGGCCTATGCATTAGCGCCGCGATAATAGCCACCTTCTGCCTATTGCCGGCGGACAGGGACATTATCGGCCTATCAATAAACTCCTCAAGACCCAGGGCCCTTACCAAGGCCTCCACATACCTCGAGTCCCTAACGCCCCTCACAGAACCCACGAACTCAAGGAAGTCCCTCGGGCTTAGGGTCTCAAGGACTAGTGGGGTCTCTAGGACTGCGCCGACCTTGTTCATGACCTCGGGTCTAGGAGGCCCCATGCCCAGCATGTCTATGTGTCCCTCATACCTCACGAGGCCGAGCACCGCCTTAATAGTCGATGTCTTACCCGCCCCATTGGGCCCGAGGAGGCAGTAGGTCTCTCCAGGTCTTACGCAGGTGCTTAGGCCGTCAACAGCGACCTTGCTTCCGTACTTGATTGTTAGTTTTTCAATTCTCAATGCACACCCCATTCAATCAAATACTAACACACTCACTTTTATTACTTTACTTGGGCTATTACCTTTACTGATTATGTTTAAATCAGTGATTTACTCATTACTTATTTCAAGATGTATAGGGGTGTTTACTTGATTTTATTTGTTAAGGGGTTGAGGATTTTCGTCTTCGGCATGGTCAGTGTGTTGACACCGATTTACCTGGCAATGCTGGGTTTTCCACCAATCTATGTCGGTTTATCCCTATTCCTCATAGTCCTCGGTAATGTCTCCTCAAACATACTACCGATGCGATTGGTAGGAGGAGGTTATTAATCATTTTTAGTCTCCTCATACTCATATCCGGTACCCTCCTCTCCTCATCCTCGCTATACCCAGTACTAGCCCTGGCGTCACGTAAATGCCCTCATTAATTGCGTAACAACTATTATGTCCCATGTAGATGTTTTCCATTAAATAATCCTATTGGTATTGGTAAATAAGGATATTATTTTTAATAACCAAGAGTCATTAGAGTCATAATGCCACATATGCTGAATGAAATCCATGTCAGGATTAAAAACGTAAACAATCGAATTTTGGGATACGTAAATTAATGGACGACAAACATGGTGGGCCCACCTCACGCGCAGGAGATCCCAGGTTCAAGTCCCGGCGGAGCCACCACTACAGGTTAGTGAGGGTTGGTTTTTGTTTGTTGTTTTGTTATAGTAATGAAATATAGTTGTAATAATTAGATTATCAAAGTAGGGAGGGCGGCGAAAATTGCCACTAAATAATTTGGCTATGCATATGCAATCCTTAAATACTTTCTTAAAATGAATTCCATGGATAATCATTGACCATATTGTGAGACATGCGTAAAAACTCATTATGCAGAGACCTTCGAATAAGTAATGATTTTTCGATGTATCGCCGTAACCGTTTACTTCACCTTATCAATCACAACATCAAGCTCCGTGTTATATATCTTAAACTTAGTGAGATTATTCAATATGAGCCTCCTAATATTATCCAAATCCCTACCCACTATAACAGCTGCAATACGCTTATCACCACTAATTATGAATAATTCCTTGGCCATTTCCTGAGACCTCATGAAGTCCAAGCCTCCTCCATGTTCTCGGAGGTACATTAAAGAACAGGATAACCTCACTGTAACTCAGCGCCTTATAATCAACCACAGCCCTGCACCCCTTAATAATACCCATACGCCTGAGTCTCTCAATTCTATGCCTAACGGTCCACGGGCTCCTACCAATCCTCTTCGCAATCTCATGATAAGTAAGTGTACAATCCTCCTCAAGGATCCTCAGTATTTCGTGATCTAAATCATCAAGCAGTAGGGAGTCATTCCCATGCCCACGTCTCATAAATTCGACCATAAAAATCAACAGGAAATATAAGTCTTTTTATGCGGGTCTATGACTTCATACTTAAACTGTTGTATTAATACCCTTGATACTAAGGCATTTCTAAGCTGAGGATACGCATAACCCAGCATTACATCGAAATAATGACGAGAAGGTTAGGCGCACATCGAGATGACTAAGCCTAGTCGTTGTATCCTACTCCATCGGCTCAAGAACCAATGGTTTTACTTAAAATACTTGCTCCACGCGCATCGGAAAAGCAGGCAAATGCCTTGGTTCAGTACGGCATCATTAAACGCGATAGTGACGATGCCTTGCATTAAAGAATTAAAGGAAGTTCTGCATCAATTATATTTATCATGCTAAGTTACAAGCTTTATGTACGTGATTACTACGAGGCCCTGGGCATTAGGTACCTGGAGCTTTACCTTAGGGATAGCGTGCTTGGCTACCTAGGCGCCGCGGAGGCGCTGGGGGTTAGGGATGCGAGGGTGTTGGATGTTGGTTGTGGGGTTGGCATTGGGGCCGGCCTTCTGTCTGGCTCGGCTGGGCAGTACGTGTGCCTGGACATTGCCTGCGGTGTGCTTAGGTACGCTAATCACCTGCCAAACGTTGACGTGGTATGCGCAGACGCGGCCTTACTACCCATTAGGCCTGGTTCCATAGACTACGCTCTGCTGATTAACGTCGTTAATGTGGAGGCCGATGGTGAGCAGGTGCTTAGGGAGACCCTGAGCCTCGGTGCCCACGTCTATGCGGTGTCGCCTAGGGCTGTGGATAATGAGTTGATTAGGCGCTTGATTTTTCATATTTTTTAATGCAGTGCCAGTTGGTGGTTTAGTAATAGGTTCTGAGGAGGTGATTAGGGTGTTGAGGGATGGAGGGGCCAGGGGATTGGGAGGGCTTAGGCTGAAGTATTTAAGCAAGTCAAACAAAACAACATTGAATGAGCGCAGAAACCCTAGAGAAGTCACTGCCTAAACCAACCACTGAGGACTACGTAAGTGCGAGGCTACTTGAGGCGTTAATAGAGGCTAGGCTAGCCCTTGACTTCCTAAGTAGAGGCTTGGTCAGAAACGCGGCCGGCAAGGCCTTTCAAGCATGGAGGGCCTTTCTAGCGGCATTACTTAGGCTTGAACTTGATAAGCTAATGCAGGTGGTAAAAACCGACGAGGAACGCAGGTGGCTCATGGAGAGGGCGGTGCCTCGGGTTCCAACAAGTAGGATGATGGGTTTGTCCAAGATGCTCAGTGACGTTGGGTACGCCGGCTTATTACCCGACACGGCACTGGCCCTGAGCCTGCATGACTACCAGTACAATGGTCCAGACCCAGACATGGCATTGAGTAAGTTTAGAGATAGGGAGGAGGCGTCTATTGCCGTGATTGAATTGGTTAATGAGTTGGTGAGGAGGGTGGAGGAGCTAAGGCCAGGGGTAAAGTGGAGCGATGAGCTGGAGAAGGCGCTTAGGGAGCTCAAGGATAGGCTTAGTGCGGGTTAAGGTGGCGATGTCCATGGTTAGTTAAGCGCCTAGGTTTAATTCCCTTGCCCCGTGTACGCCTTATTCATGGCCTCCATTGTTGATAGGCCTAAGAACCTGTCAACCTACCACAACCGGCCCACCATGTAATTCCCGGTTGAGCACCAGCTCCTTAGATTTCCTCAATCTTTCTGAATAAGTCTTAAATGCTTTCTATAAAAGGACCCCGGCGGTTATCATTACCAAAGGGTTACTCGCTCACCTGCCGTAATTATTATGTAATAGTTATGTCCAGTGCTCACTCGTGCCTAGCATGTCTTTTATTGATTCTCTGGGCCTTAAATACCGTGAACCTCCAGGTCGTCATTAGGTAGGCTATTGCTGATGCAATGACTGCCTCGGGAAGTATTTGGTAGTTGCTGGTCATTTCGAGGAGCATCACCATGACAGCTAATGGCGCATTTGAGGCTGCGCCGAGCATCGCCAGGGAGCTCACTACGACGAATGGGGCAACGCTAGGCGTGAGCGCGGGGTATAGGCTGTGGAAGAGTAGGCCCATGTCCAGCCCCGTGAAGGTCCCGATTACGAGGCCTGGCGCGAAGACGCCGCCAACCTCCCCCGAGCCCAGGGTTATTGATGTGGAGATTATTTTAATGAGTGGGAGCAGGGCTAGGAGTATTATAAGCGGTATTACCTGTGAGGAGAAGGCGCTTAGTCTTGCGTAAATCGCCAAGTCCATCCAACCCTCACCGGCACCAAGTACCTGGGGTGTTGCGAGGCCGATCAAGCCAATTATTAAGCCGCCAATGGCGGTCCTGACCACGTCATTAACCCCCAACTCACTGAATAGCCTGCGGACGCCATCTAACGACTTAATGTATATTATGGCTACGGCGCCATCAACAAACCCCAAAACAACGTAAAGTGGAATTGATGCTGTGGGTGTGCTCATCATTACCTGGCCCAGGTAAGGCTTGAAACCAGTTACTAGGCAGAAGATTGCGTAGGCCACCAGCGAGGCCACGAGGGCTGGGTATAGGGCCCTAACCTCCAGGTCCCTCCTATAGGGTAGTTCAGCCGCGAGTAATGCACCGCCTATTGGCGCCTTGAATATTGCGCCCAGGGCCGCGCCCATACCAACAATCATCGCCAGGGCCTTATCCTCCTCATCGAGTCCAAGCCTCTTGGCAATGAAGTGTGATAAGCTACCTCCGAAGTTTCCGGTGGGTGCCTCGGGCCCCGCGGAGCCTCCTGAGCCTATTGTTATTGTCGAGAGCACCACATTAATAAAGCCGTGAAGAACAGGGTTACTGAAGGGCCTCCTTCTATCGTGGTACGCCTCAATTACTGCGTCGAGGCCAGCCCTGGACTCGCGGAATTCCCTGGCGAGGTAGGCAACGATCACTGCGCCAATCACCGTGGACACGGGTATTAACCAAGGTCTCTCAATGCGTGGTGCGTACATTAGTGAGCCGCCAAGCCCAATGGGCTCGGGCTGCTCATAACCAACCAGTAGGTTTAGGAATATGTACGTGGTTAACCTAAGCATTAGGTAGAACGTTAGTGCTGAGGCGCCTGCGGCCAACCC
Organism: Vulcanisaeta sp.; assembly: GCF_049966235.1. Classification (NCBI taxonomy): domain Archaea; kingdom Thermoproteati; phylum Thermoproteota; class Thermoprotei; order Thermoproteales; family Thermoproteaceae; genus Vulcanisaeta; species Vulcanisaeta sp. The sequence goes on along the minus strand of NZ_JBMFVA010000008.1, from coordinate 55,079 downwards.
AATCAGTATGCCGAGTATGAGCCACTTAACGGCGTAGGGTTGCCTGGCTATGTCCATAACGCTCATGAAGATTACGAAAACCTTAAAAGCATTACTCACGTAGGATGAACTGCATCAAGTGAACCTAATGGCGCAGTTAATGACTGCGTTGTTGACGATCGCCTACCTAATCGCGTCCTCTGTTATCGCTTACGTAATGCTTAACCGATTTACATGGTGTGGTAGGGCTTCATGGGTCTTAATGGGTATTGGTTTCATGGTCCTCGCCCTAACACTGCAGGTGATTGCTCAGGAGGTACCAATACTCATTGTTGTCTTAATCCACATTAAGGAGGTTGTGATTGGAAGTGCATCATCAATTATAGACTTAGTCCTGGACTTTGTTAAATCGAATATTTACCTAGTGGCCATTTACATGGGGTTAATGGCTGGAGTCTTTCAGGAGGTTTTCAAGTACCTGGCTGTTAGGGGTCGTGAACTCAAGCCAGCCCTGTACATTGGTTACGGCTTCGCCCTTGTGGATATTGCATTTGCTATTGCGAGTGTGGTTATGTCATTGCTGATACCTGTGTCGGTAAATCTCGATATTCAATACCAGTACATTGCCGTGGCGCCCGTCATAAGCCTGGTCGGCCTTGCCATTCAGCCCGTTGTCTCCTTCCTATTCCATCCAGGTTCATCAATGCTGCTCAGGGCTTATCAATTCATGAATAAGGGCCTTAGGGGTTTAATTCTCATGATTCTTGCTCACGCCTACATGGACTCATTCGTTGAATACCTAGACAGTGCTATTGTCCTTGGCCTAATTAACTCCTCACTGGTTATATTCATATCTACTATTTACTTCATTACCGTAATTATAATAGCCATCCTAATCTTCATTGGTGGGTTTAGGGCGCTATCTATACTTATGGGACCTAAACCTCATAATTAATCTAATTTGCTTGGTTGTAATGTCATCACCATCAGGATAAATTATGACTGTATATACGAGTGAAGTAATACTTGGTAGTGTCATGCAGCACTGCATGTCTAAATCACCAATATAGGTATTGCTAAAGATTAACTCATGTTAAGGTTTGCCTCGAGTTATTCTTTTAAGGAGGTTGCCTACGCAAAGCTCTATGCCTGCCGAGGAGGTTATTTTCCTCACGCTTCTTGAGGTTAGTATCCTGGTATTACTGGCTGACTTAGCAGGTAGTGTTCTCGCTAGGTATGGCTTTCCAAGGGTCGTGGCTGAGCTCCTTATAGGGCTTACCCTAAGCCCATACGCCCTGGGCTCCTTATTGAACGCGATACTCCACATGGAGTTGTTCACTATTAATGACTACCTATTATTCCTGACGAACCTCTCGGTGATACTACTATTATTTGCCTCGGGCCTTGAGCATGGCCTATCCACGCTTAGGGAGGGTGGTGTCTATGGCATATTAGCCGCAGTATTCGGCGCCATAGTCCCTTATACCCTGGTATACTGGGCCTTAGTGAGTATGGGTTTGCCGTTTGCGGAATCAACAATCATTGCCCTATCAACGGCGCCCACAAGCCTGGCGGTCGTTGCTGGGATCATAGAGCGCGAGGGCTTGACTGGGCTACCCAGCACTAAGGTTTTGATTACGGCTGCCTCCATTGATGATGTCGTTGCCCTAATACTCCTGTCCATGGCTACTGCGGTGATAGCCGCCGGTGTTTTTACATACGGCACCCTAATCACGGCAGTAAAGATCGTCATTCTCTGGGTACTGATATTCCTTCTTTCCGTTTTATTCATACCAAGGATCCTAAACAGGGTTGGTGAGGAGACCATTGTGTATGCATCCCTGGTTGTCCTCTTCGGCATCGTCCTCATAATGACAACGCTGGGCTTCTCCGAGGTCATTGCTGCGTTCATAGCCGGCGTTGCTGTTGCCGAGGGCAGGTTCTCGCAGAGGGTTAGGGAGACCGTGAACGTGCTACTCGCCATATTCGGCTCCATCTTCTTCATAGTCATGGGCCTCCAACTAAACTTCAAGTATATACTTAACATTGAGGTCTTGGTAATGGCTATCGTGGTCTCCCTCGCGGCAATCATTGGTAAGGTTATTGGTATATACCCATTCGCCTACCTAAGGCTTCGTGATAGCCGTGACTCAATAATCGTTAGTTACGGCATGATACCCAGGGGTGAGATGGGGCTTGTGGTGGCATCCATTGGCCTGAGTAGTGGGTTGATTACCATGGGTGATTTCGGAGTTATAATACTCATGGTGTTGATAACCACGATAATAGGCGCCGTAGTCTATAGGCGGGAGGCCTGCAGATTCAGGTCAGTGAGGACGCGCTAAACCCCTAATCACCGCATACTCATATAAAGCCCTCAATGCATTAGCCGCGGTCTCCAACCTATCATAAGTGGGCACGCCACCCTCCTCAAGCCTAGCCTTGAAGGTCCTAGCTTCCTCATTGGCGCTAATGCCATAAACAACTATTGGCTTGCCAAACCTCCTGACCTCAATTATGTAATCCGCGAGATTAGGCGTCATGCCAGGCAACTGCATTTGGGCTAGGATGAGCACCATGTCTATGTGATCCGTTGGTAGTACTGTATCTAGCACGAACTTATACATGGCGTCAGTGGCGCTACCCGTCAGATCAATAGGGTTTGCAGTGCTTGCGAATGGCGGTAATGACTTAGCCAGCGTGTTCCGTAGGTCTTGTGGTAGTTCAGGGACTACCAAGCCGACTGTCTCTACATTATCAACAGCCTGAACACCGGCCCCGCCACTATCTGTGATTACCAACACCCTGTTGCCCCTGGGCAGCGGCTGTGTTGCCAGGGCCTTGGCCACCTCGAGGGCATCCATTAGATTATTAACCTCTATTGCACCGGCTTGCCTAAGCATTGCCCTATAAATCTCGTAATTACCCGCAAGGGCGGCGGTGTGGGACTTAACGGCTCTACTCGAGGATTTCGACCTACCAGCCTTATAAACAATTATTGGCTTAATCCTGGTCACCCGCCTCATTACCTCAAGTAGTTTCCTGCCTTCATCTGCATATTTCAACCCCTCAATATACATAACCACAACCCTCACATCATCATTACTAGCCAATGCCTCAAGTAACTCAACCTCACTAATGTCCATTTTATTCCCGTAGTTTACGGCTAATCCAACGCCAATGTTCCTCCTGGCAGCCCAATCAAGGATTGCAGCCGCCACAGCACCGCTCTGACTTATGAGGGCTATTGGACCCGGCCTAGGTCTCTCCATCCTGACCTGTGGTATAAAGAATGTATCCAAGCCATTAAACGCATTATAGATACCAATGCAATTAGGGCCTAATATCCTAACCCTTCCCTGCGCCACCTCCTTAACCTCCCTCTCAAGCCTCGTGCCGTCCTCACCAACCTCACTAAAACCACCACTAATTATTACAGCAACCCTAACACCCTTAGCAACGCACTCACTCATTACCTTCGGTACTGTGGGCGCTGGCGTAACTATCACGGCCAAATCAACCTCATCAGGAATCTCAAGCACTGACCTGTAAACCCTATGACCAAGCAACTCATTATAACTTGGGTTGACCAGGTAGATCCTACCCCTGAACTTCGTAAGTAGGTTCCTGGTTATTACACCGCCTACACTCCCCTCCCTGGCCGTGGCGCCTATTATGGCTACTGACCTGGGATTAAGTAAGTAGTCGAGGCCTACACTCACGGATTGGTAATGACACTGGGCTTATTACGTATTACTCATTTGCATGGGTACTATATATACTGAAAACCAATCCTCCCTATTAATCACTATGCTATTATATGTATAGACATACTTAAGGGCTAGGTTTAGGTAGAGTAGTGATGGTAGTGATGAGGTCGGTGTTGCATTGCAGGTGTACCAAATGCCCAGTGGTGTCAATGTGCCGTTTATTGAGGATATGTTTATTACGAAGTACGTAAGTCCACTCGGCAGTACTGGTATTGGTTCGCTGACGTTGCACTTAACCTCACCAATTACCTGCTGCCCCAGGGATATTAGGTTAAAGCCCATAACCTCGGCACTACCCATTGGGGCCATTTGAAACACGTAGATCCCCAGTATCGGTTTTGATAGGTTTGTTATCACAGGCACTGCGTATATAATGCCTGAGTCCTGAGTTGTTAATTGGAATACACTGTTCTTTACTACGTCATACACCATCGCAGTGGTATTGAGGCTGTAGGCAACCCCAGACTTCGTTAGGTTGGCTAGGTTCCCTGGACTCCCAGTAATGCTTAGTCCTGGGGCTATGATGACTGTGTTATTCGGTTCCTGGTAAATCATTACCAGGAAGTATGAGCCACTGGGTATACTACTGCCTATGGTTATGTTTGTCCCAGTCCTTGGTATGTAAATGTTTAGTTCTTTTATTGGGAAGTTGAAGTTATTAGTACCAATAATAACAAGCAGGTTATTTCCAAAGCCCAGGTATGCATTTGCGGTTAGGTTTAGGTAGCCTGTCACTGTTGTTAGTGGTGATGGTATTGAGAGTATGAGGGTTAGGGATGCAATGAATCCCACGAGTATTATCAAACCACCAAGCATGTAGGCAGGTATTCCCCTCCTCATAACCAGTAATTACTATGGATTAGCCATAATATATAATTGCTTCGCATCATGAATTTGCGAACATTGACTCGCCTCTATCATTCACGAAACCTATCCTAATAACGTTATCAGCAATAGTCTCCAGGGCATCCACGTGTGATGTTATTATCACAGTCCTAACGCCATTACTCAGGCTCCTTATCCAGTCACCAACCCTACGCCTATGCTCCTCGTCCAGGTGCTCCGTGGGTTCATCAAGTATTAGTATTGGTATTAGGCCCATGACGACCCTGGCAATCGCATACCTAAGCATTAGGGAGACTAGGTTCCTCTCACCAATTGACAGTGCATCAATAGGTAGTACTACTCCATCATTCCTCTTCACTATTACGTCATAGTCCTCGTTAATCTCCATGAATGCGTATGAGGCCTTATGCATTAGTTCTTTCATCATTACATTCAACTCCTCATTAACCGAATCCAAGAACAATTTCCTAACCGTGGGCTTAACATCATCAAGGACCTGTTGAAGCCTACTGAGTGTGTCCATGGCGCCCACGTACTTACTCAACCCAGCCCTAACACTACCTATCTCCGAATCCCTACTCATCAATTCAGTCCTTAGCCTCTCAATCCTATCCCTAAGGGTATTGACCTTACCCCTTAACTCACCAACCTCCCTCATCAATGAATCCCTCCTTGAACTTAGCTCCCTAATCCTCGCCCTAACATCCCCAAGCTCCTTAACTTTATCCTCCAACTCCTTAATCCTCACCTCAACATTAGTCCTCTCTCCACGCACGCTCAACAATCTAGCCTCACCATCCCTAATCCTCCTCTCCAATTCCTCAATACTCGACAACCTACCCCTTAACTCAGCAAGCTCCACCTTAGCCCTACCCAGCCCATCGAGCTCCCTATTCAACTTGTTCAGCTCATCCTCAATGGACCTCAACTCACTCCTTAAGGATTCCTCATTATAATTACTGATTTTCGCCAATTCCTCGAGAAGTGAATTCCTCCTCCTACGTAGATCCTCAAGGGAAGCCTTAATGACACTCTCCTTACTAACCTCACCCTCAATACCCCTCAACTCAGTCTCCAACCTACTTAACTCCTCATACTCATTACTTAACCTGCCCAACCTCATCATTAACTCCTCCCTCCTCCTACCCAACTCCCTCAACCTAGCCTCCCTACTTGCAACTAGTTCCTGTGCCGAATCCCTACTCAATGGCCTACCACATAGTGGGCATTTCTCGACTTGACCACCCCTGAGCAGGTTTAGTTCTAGTTCAATGTGTTCAATCTCAGCATTAACCCTAGCCAACTCCTCCCTTACATTATTAATCTCGACATCTATCGATGACCTCCTCATCAATTTCCTCCTTAACTCCTCGGCTTTAGTCTTAAGCTCGTTAATTCTATCCAACTCATTATTCAACTCCTTAACACTGGCATCAATACTACTCAACTCCCTATTAACTTCCTCAATTCTCTGCCTATAGCCCTGGGCAAGCGTTAATCTTGCCTTAACATCATCACGCCTCCTCCTCAATTCCTCAAGCTTTTTCCTTAACTCATCCTCCTTTGATATTACGGACTCTAACTCAGAGGCTCGTGCCCTCAACTTACCTAATTGATCAAGGTTCTTCCTTAATTCATTTAATTCGTTGGTTATTTTCAATTCTTCCTCACTAAGCATGGATAGCCTCTGCCTTAATTCCGAGTACTCATTCTCCAGCCTCTCTAGTTCCTGCTCCCTAGCGGTTAATTTATTCAATTCATCCTCAATAACCTTAAGCTCAGCCTCCCTATTACTAAGGACGCCTGCGGAATCCGAAACCTCCCTCTCGAGTCTCATTAACTCCTCCCTCCTACTATTTAATTCACGCTCGAGTACCTCAAGCCTACCCCTCAATCCCTCCACAATACTCGTCACCGCCTTAAAACCCTCCCTAACCACGTCCTGCCTAGCCCTCTCAATGGCATCAAGCCTGAGCAGGGTATCAAGCTTAAACTCACCCCTTCTACCGCTCCTAAGTATCTCCCTAATCTCCCCCTGTCTGACGTAGAGGAGTTCCGAGAATGTCTCCATGTCTATACCCACGGTCTTAACCACAAACTGCGTGGCCTCCCTATCCCTAGCCGCAACTCTCCTGCCACCCTCATCGAGTATGTAGGTCTGGGACTCAATGGTCTTCTCGGTACTGAAGGCCCTCTGGATCAGGTACTTATGCCCATCGATACCCAGGTACTCAACGCGAATAATCGCACTGGATGCACCGCGCCTGACTAGGTCACCCAGCCTGTACTTACCCCTGACCCATTCTGAGCCGTATAGGGCTATGGCTATTGCCTCCAGTATGCTCGTCTTACCTGACCCATTCGGTCCATGTATGAAGTTAATACCCTCAGTAATGACTGCCTTACCTCTAATTATCGACCTAAAGTTTTCAATTTCTACCCTGGTAATCACTTCGAAGCACCCAGCCAGTCAGTTATTGACTTACCGCCCCTAAGCGGTACGCCGACCACGCCCTCAAGCGTTTTAAGAGCGCCATCCTCATCATCCACCCTAACTCTCTCAATAATGTCCATTAATGTATTCACCAACTCCTCATTACCCAACCTTGACCTTAGGGCTTGCCTAATGATTTCGTTAATACCACCAAATACCTTAACGGGTCTCTCACTGACCTGCCTCTCTAGGCTTAGCCTAATGTCGACCCAAGCCTTCGTGAAGAGTTTCCTAAGTTCAATAGCATTGAAATCCCTCGTGGAGTACCCACTGGCTACTTTACCCTCAATCTCCAGGATCACCAAAGAACCCCTCTGATCCATATTACTGGCTATGTAGGATACATCACCCCTAACGGCACTGGGCTTGGCCTCATCATACCTAAGCCTAACCCTCACGAGCCTCCTTGATACACCTAACCTAACGCTACTGACCTTCACACCATTACCACCAACATCAAGCAATAGGAAGCCCTTTGGATCTATGTCCTTGGCCTTCCTAAGCCTGCCATCAGCGTACTCATAAACCTCGAACTCCCTGGCATCCCAAACCTCCAACGAGCCTGGGTAAACAGCGTTAATCCTCGGATGCCTAAGTCCATGCTCATGTATATGCCCCACAGCGAAGTAGTCAATGCCCAACTGAGCCAGTGGCTTTTCATTAATCATGAATACATCGACATTGGGCATTGGGTATATGTACGGTGCACCCTCAATGTATTGGTGAATAACGGCTATGTTAATGCCATTACCCCTCAGGGCATTTAGTGAGTTAATTAACTTACTCTGCATGTCGGTGTATACCGTGCCGACACCAATCACCCTAACACCGCCAAGATCTACGTAGTCATTGTCCAGGTATTGGATTAGACCCATCTGGTGAAGCACGGCAAGTGGGTTCTCAATGGAGTTTATGACTGATGAGTCATGATTACCCCTAATGGCTATGACCTTAATACCCACCTCCCTAAGCCTTGTTAATCCCCTAATCGCCGTTATGTAAATACTTGGTGATGGTCTCTGCGTGTCGAAGAAGTCACCACTAATAATCACGGTATCCACCCCCCTCTCCTCCCTAAGCTGGGTGAGCCTATCAACTGCGTTCAGGAATGCCCTGTTATAATCCTCAAGTCTCTCCTCTAGCCCGTACTGACGATGACCGAGGTGTATATCGGCTAATTGCGCAATTAGCATTCTAATCAACCCTCAGCAATCCATCCTTAATTGCTTTTGCTGTTAGTGCTATTACGTGTGGGCATGGTTCGTATGATGCACCGCATGCCTCACAACTCCAGGAGTTTTCGTTAAGCCTAACCTCAACATGGGCATCGCTGACTCTACCGCTGAGGACGCCAGTATCCATGTCTACGTCACTAACCTCATTAATTAATGGAACAGCCTCAAGCACGTTCCTTGCACTGACCTTGGTGCTTAGGGCCTTCTCGACCTCTCTCCTCAATTCCTCAATGTTTAAATCACTTTGAATGGTCCACGCCTCGCTTAGGTCTATGTCCGAGCCTCCATAATCAAGTATCCTATCCCTAAGCCTAATCACGAGTGGTAGTGGTGTTACTGGGCCAACAACGATACCCTCACCAACATCAAGCATTGGTATTAAACGCCCAAGCTCCTCGTTAAGAACCTCACTGGCGCTGAGCACCGCCATTATGTCCCTCTGATTAACAAGCCTTAGTATTATTTGACTATTGCATTGACTGAGTACGTCTGGATCAACCTTCGATGGTCTCTGGGTTATGACGACCAGGTAGACACCGAACTTACGCCCTTCACCAGCAATCCTGGAAATAATGCCCAAACTAAGCGTTGACCCAATGGACCTGGGCTGGGCAAACCTATGTGCCTCCTCAAGAATAATCACCAGGGGAAATGGATACTTAGGTCCAGGTAGGTTTCTTACTTGGTTTACCCTAGCCCTAAACACCCTACTCAGTATGTGGTAGACCACGTGGTCCTGAACCTCATCACTCAAGCCAGCTAGGTTCATTATGGTTACTGACCCAGGCCTAAGGACTTCACCCAATGGTAATGACCAATGGGTGTATAGGCCAATCCTCCTCAGCCTCCTTAGATAGACTCTCGCGCTTACCAGGAGTGACTTCTTGGTCTTACTATCTATTAAGTCCTTTAGTTCATTCAATACCTTCTCAGCCTTTCTCCTACCCTCATCATTAAGTGATACGTTCAAACGCCTTATTACTCGTTCAATGTTTACGTTGGTTCCATGATCAAGCACATCATTGATAATCTTAATCATAGTATCAAGAGTACCCAAACGCTTAATACCACTGTACTTAACAATAATCCTTGTTAATGAGTGAACTAAGTAGATTACGTACCTAATCTTCGATGCGCCTCTCGGTACACCAGCCACGTCAGCCAGTACGTCAGGCCGCACCCTCATTGCATTTATCTTATATCTCAAGTCGCCTATGTTGCCCTCGGATGCCGTGATTATTACTACCTTATCAAGGAATTGGGGACCTAGTTTCGATATGCTATTCTTTATGTGTACGTACTCACCGTGTGGGTCAATAACGAGTATTGTCGCACCCTTCCTAAGCAATTCCTCAATTAGTATTACTGAGGACCATGTCTTTCCAGAGCCTGTGGACGCTATTATGGCTAGGTGTCTCCTAAGGCCGTTCATGTCTATGCAGTAGGGTACGTCGGACCTGAGGGATAGCCTACCAATGCATAGGGCTCTTTTTGGGTCAACCTTCACGAATTCACTAACCATGCTTGTGTCGGCTAGGTACACGGGTGTACCCACGGCTGGGGTTGTCCTGGGCATGTATATCTTGTCTCCATACTTATAGCCGAGCACCATAACCCTGGCTTGAACGACCTCAACAATGCTGTCCCTGGGCATGTCCTCAAGGACGTCGGCAACATAACCATCAACACCAATCCTATAGGGTTCGCGCCTTATCCATAGTATTTGCCCAAGTACGTTAACGCTAACTTCCTTATCATTGACGTAATCCCTCATGGGTATGTATACATAGTCATAACGATTAACACCACTATTCCTCTTTATGGACACTATATACACCAATGGGCTTTCCACATTCACAATGAAGCCAACCTCATTAGCCATGACTAAGCACCACCTCTTCGATTTAGAGGGTATTTAATATGATGCTGACAGGACTTGAGCAGACCAGGGCAAAACTTTCGGTTTAATGATGAAATTAAACCCATTACCTTAATGAGATGACCCCTCCCTCGCTCTTAAAGGGATAGAATTCTTACCCTGGAGGTCTGATGTGTTGGTCCTCTGGTGGGGCTTAGTGGTTTAACACCGTTGGTTGTTACGTGGTGGCTCATTATCCTAGGCCTTAGCATAGTATTAAGCCTAACCATCCTAGCGGACTGAACATCCCAGCGGGTATTGCGGTGGTATGTCGAGCTATCAGCCCATTTTAGGCATTAATCCGCCCAAACCCTCTTAGTGCGGGTTGATGGGGTAATTAACGCTTTGATTAAAACCATTAAGCAAGTTCACCAAACTAATCCCAACACTACACTGCATTATGAGTACAATGTGAATATGAAGAAACTAGAGAGAAGAGTGTATGCATGATAGTCTTTGAAGACTACGCATAGCCCTAAAGGGCGAGGCTTTCGGTTGTAATACCATATAAAGGCCGGGTATTTACCTTAATATGAATGTTGAGTGGTGTGAGGTTTCGATGCCTTAGGTGTGGTTACATAGGACCTAGCAACAATTCACTTTGTCCCAGGTGTGGTTTTCCATTGGTGATGGAGCCGAGGAGTTTCCTTAAGATTGATAGGGGAAAGCCGAGTATCCTTAGGTATGCGTCGGCGTTGAATTATGGCAGTAGGGTTGTTACGCTTGGTGAGGGTTTTACGAGGATTAGGAGGGTTAATGGTGTGTTGATTAAGGATGAGTCAAGGAACCCAACAGGTTCATTCATGGATAGGGGCTCATCAGTATTCATTAGTAATGTAACAAGTGATGAGGTTAGGGTTTCCTTTGAGGAGGATTTCACGCTATCGCTTGCCACCTATGCGAATACCGCGGGAATTAGGACTAGGGTCTACGTAAATCCCAATGTACCTGGCGCCTACCCAGAGTTACTCAGATTGTCAACAATGAGGGGTGTAATCATTGAGTTTAGGGAGGGTGGTCAGGACCTAGATGTGCATTACGGTGAGCCCTTGTTCCTTGAGGGTATTAAGACAATTGCCTATGAGTTGTATGAGCAGGTTGGTGAGGTTGGGGGTGTCGTCTTACCCATGGAGAGGGGTTACCTGGCTCTTGCGGTTTATGAGGGTTTTAGGGAATTACTTGAGTGGGGTTTCATTGGTGATTTACCAAGTTTCATACTCGTTAAGCATAGGTTTGGTCAGGTCACTGATATTGGTTATTGGCTAGTTAGGAATGCAGGGGCTAAGTTAGTTGATGTTGGTGATGAGGAGACTATAAGGTCTATGGTTGAGTTGGCGAGGAGTGGTCTGTATGTTAAGCCTGTGTCGGCTATGGCGTATGTGGCCGCCGCCTCCCTGGGCAGGGACTATGTTGTCGTTATTACGGGTACTGGATTGAAGGAATATAGGGTTAGTAGGGAGTTGGGTAGTTTAACTAGGCTTCAGGAGGCCGTATTGAGGGTTTTGGAGGGTTCTGGGCCATTAACGGCTTACCAGGTCTGGGAGAGGTTGAGAGATGTGGCCACGGTTCAGGGGGTTTATAAGGCGCTGAACTCACTTGTTAAAAGGGGTTTGGTTTCCTTTGATTATGAGATTTACGGTAGTAGGAAGGTTAGGGTTTTTCGTGCATTATCGAATTATAGATAATTAAGGATAATTATTAATAATGGATTAGTTGGTCTGTGAATTTTACGGTGAATAAGAATTATAAATATTAAATAATAATGAAATAATGTAGGTAATGCATATGATGATTGAGAAGTTACCATCAACCTACGCATCAATACTTAATGCGCTTGTTGAGCTCTACATGATGTCTAAGAGACCCGTTAAGTCTAGGGACATTGCCGAGAAGCTCAGTATTAATGAGGGGACTGTCAGGAACTCGATGGTTGCACTGAGAGCCATGGGCTACATAGAGTCTAAGACTGGGCCCTACGGTGGTTATGTACCAACTCAAAAGGCCCTTGAGTATGTTAAGATGCCCACCAACACGGTCTTTGCCCTGGACATAGCCCCAATAACAATTAATAAGTTGTCCACCAACCTCTATGTGACTGGTATCGAGCTTCTTGACGTCATCAACCCATTCAGTAATAGGGCGCTTGTGAGGGTTATTGGGGATATGAAGAATATTAGGATTGGTGATAATGTTAGGATTGGGCCTACGGCGAATAGTAGGGTCATAATTGAGGGCGTGATTACGGAGAAGAATGAGGGATTGAGGGAATTGGTGGTGGCCATTAACAAGTTGATAGCGATACCCAAGGTTAAGGTTGATGCATTGATGAGTAAGAACGTGATAACCATAAAACATGACTCACTACTTAAGGATGCAGCCAAGGTCTTTGCTGAGAAGAAGATTAGGGCTTTGCCTATTATTGATGATGAGGGTAGGATAGTTGGTTTAATAACCACGAGCGAAATAGCCAAGGCTTACTATGAGGGTAACCTAAACGCTAAGGTTGGGGATTACGCGAGGAGGGATGTACCCACCATTGATAAGGAGGCTGATTTATATGATGCGATGAGACTCATGACCGTTAACAAGATTGGTAGGTTAATAGTGGTTAGCGGCGGTAAGCCCGTTGGAATAATAACTAGGACCGACATCCTACAGTACCTGGCATCGCTTGATTAATATATTTAAACATGGTAAAAGCCAACCCATGTATTAAGTTGATTAGACTTTGCGATATTTGCGAGGAGAAGCCCGCAGTGACTAGGTGCCGTATTTGCGGTAGGTATGTGTGTAGTGACGACTTTGATCACTCAATTAACGCATGTAAGGCCTGCTCAGCAACCCTGTGCCAGGTATGCCGTGAGAGGCTCGCCGTTGGGCATTGCGCCAGGTGCGGTAGGTTGGTTTGTAGGAGGGATAGTGTTAGGGTTGGCCTTAGTAGGTATTGTATTGATTGTGCCAGGGAGTTGGGTATAATTAATGAAGTTAAACATAAATAAAGGTGTCCAGTCATGGTTAATTAATGAGCGAGAGCAAGCCAAGTGAGGGTAAACCAGCGCGGAAGTTGTTAATACCAGGTTTCCTAACGCCAAGTGGCATTAAGCCTGAGGAGAAGAGGGAGAGGCGTGAGAGGAGGTTGAGGATTAGGCGTAGGAATGATGTGGATGAGGGTAAGGCTAAGATGAACCCTGATGTGATGAGGGAACTCGAGATAACGGATAGAGTGGAGGTGGTGCTTGTTGGTGGTGGCTCTAGGGAGAGGAAGTACGTGTTCGCGGTAGTACCCAGTGAGGATGTGCCGAGGAATGAGGTTTGGTGCAATGAGGAGGAGATGAGGAGGTTGGGCGTTGCTGATATGAGCATAGCCACAGTTAGGGCTCCAAGGGAATGAGTAATTAATGGATTACTTATGGATAGATGGGGTTTGGTTTTTAATAGTCCCCTATATAGTCATGATGTGTTCAAGGGTTATTTAATAGGTAGTGCTGTGGTTGTTACGGACATTAATGAGGCTAGGAAGCTTTACTCAATGGGTTTTTATGGGAAGTTCGTTAATGAGGATAAGGTTAAGCTCAGTGAGGTTAATAACGTTAATTCACCACTGCAACTATCAATTATTGAGGCCCTGTATCTAGTGGATAAGGGATTCCTGGAGGTTTTTGATTGTAATGGTAATAAACTCACGAGGGATGACTTGGTTAAGGTTGGTCATAATACCGTGACTAACTTCGACCAGGTATACACTATTTATAGAGAGTTAAGGGATGGGGGCTTCGTCGTAAAGAGCGGGCTTAAGTTTGGTTCATTATTCGCTGTTTACGAAAGAGGACCAGGGATTGACCACGCGCCAGTCCTGTTGCACTTCATTGAGCCGAGGAGGGCTGTCAGTGCCCTCGATATAACGAGAGCCGCAAGGCTTAGTCACAGTGTTAATAAGAGGTTTGTCCTGGCAACGCAGAGCGAGGTTGATGGTAAGATGCACTACGTGGCCTTCGAATGGTGGAGGGCTTGATTAATTCCATTAATGCACTGGCATTTATTGGCTATTTTGTATATTCAATGAAACATTTATTAAATATAATACTAAATAACATAATGTATGGGTACCCAGGAGGATATTAAATCCGCAGGTACCTTGGGATTTGTTGGTTCAATACTCATGTTCATACCCTACGTGAGCATAATTGGCGATATACTGGTACTCATAGCACTTAATAAGTTATCTAAGGCCTATGGGAATAATGCTATTTGGAGCAATGCTCTTTATGCATTGGTAACGGCCATCATTGGTGGTATAATCCTAGCATTCGCATTTGCCGGTACGGCATACCTATCATTAATTTACCTAGGTCCAAGTGCATTGAGCAGGCTTGGCATGTTTATTGTGGTTTTCGTGGTTTTCTACATAATTATATTAATAAGTGGTTTATTCATGAGGAATGCATATAATGAGTTAAGTAGGTCCAGTGGTGTTGAGGACTTTGGTAGTGCAGCTAGGTGGTATTGGCTTGGTGCAATATTAACAATAATCATTGTCGGCTTCATACTATACATAGTGGCCGACATATATGCACTACTTGGTTATAGTAAGTTAAGGGGTTAATGGCGTCTCATTAATCGCACAGCAGTTAATACCATGGTGAGTATTACGGCGAGTATTAATGCAATACTGTAATACCCAATTTGCGGCGCCTCGGCAATACACATAACACTAATTGGTATGAGTAATTCCTGGGTTACTCCATAGGAATTTGTTACGCTTCTTAATTCCTGATCACCGCACTTAATGATGACTTGAGTAAAGGGTTCGGGTAAGCCTAGGGAATCCCTAATGCTTAATTCCATGTACTCGGCATTAAGTACTGCAGTGTTGTTTGCGCCACTTATCACGAGTGGTGATCTTAACCCGTAAATAAAGCCGTTAATACTCACGTTAGTTATTTCCTCACCATACTTAATCCATCCAAGGTTCTTTATCCCAATATAGGACCCATTGGCCGTGTATAGGATCAATGATGCATTGTACTCCCTGATCCAATTAATGATTGCCATAACAGGCCTATCCATGAGTAGGATTAATGTGTTATTCGTGATTACGTAGTGAGTGGCATTTGTGGTGAATCCAGTGAATATGAGTCTCGTATTATTACTGAAGTAAATGATTGTATAAGGCACGGTAATATTCACTATGCTATCCTCATTATACCAACCACTCAAGTTAGTGAGTATGTTTGCCTCATCAATTATGTCAAGCCTATAGTACTTGACCCATAGGTAATTGACTACGTATGATTGGTTCATAATCAGTGAGAATTCCGTGGAATTAACATATTCGTCATTAATGAGTAGACCTGCGAGGCTAAGTAACGTATTATTTCCTAGGTAGATATTCCGTGGTGTGGTTATAATTACCCTGGAGTCTATGGGTAATGGTAATACTGTGGATACAATACTTTGATTATTAACTAGGTAATTACTGAGGATGAGAAACGCCAGGTAATCAGCATTGTTTAATGGACCGAGGTACTCATCACCGGTGGTTATGCCCACGGTACCAGGGGCAATGGCGTAAGCCCTGGCATTGATTATGGTCTCGCCAGTATCACTACCGAAGCTCCAAGCGCTTGGTACAGGCAGTAAATCGCCATTAAGTCCCTGGTAATAAAGGGAGAGGGTTGCATTCAATTCATTGGTTAAGACCATCGCGCCGCATCCGGGGCCACTAATGACGAATTCAGTATCAATTAGGTAACCAAGTGGTGAGTATTCGGACCCATTAACGACGAGGTATGGACCCCATGAAGGGGTAATTAGGAAGGTCACGTTATCAACAAGCGTATTAACGCCATTCATTGAGTAACCAAGGAGTACCTCGGGAAAGCCATCAATGGTCTTATTACTAGTTATCGTTAGATTCACGGTAAGTGGCGCCTCATACTGAACCCAATTACCCATGTACGCATAGACCTCATTATTCATTACAGAGCCACGTCCAACAATGAATAACGGGTTCATAACTAACTCGGTACTGCTCATGTTCCATACATTAACAAGTGGAGCCATTAAGTCATCCATGGGGTCTATTATTAGGACGTCTTGAACCCAGTAATACTGTGTTTGATTATTAATCATCATTTCAAGCACAGCATTTAACTGCAGAGAGAATGAGTTAGGTGGTAGTGAGGAGCAATTAGTTAGTGATTGAACGCTCGCGCTCATTATCTTGGCCTCACCAATGAACTCACCGGTTGTGTATGAGTACGGTATATAACCAAGTTGTGAGGGTGCTAATCCATAATCAACAATACCAATTGGCGCGTTAATGAATGGTGTTGAGTAGTGGCGCGTTATGGCGAGTATCGCCTGGGCAGTTAATGAACCATTATTAATAACAACAATGTAATACTCACCACTGGGTAGCTCAATAGTTATGTTGAGTACTTGCCCGTAATATGCAAATAACGGCTTAGCCGTGGTGCCCACCCTCAACTCCTCATAGCCCTGACTACTAAGTACTAGTAGTAATACGTTATTATTCGACCTTAGGTAAATCCCCATTGGTCCAGGTCCATAGGCGCTCACTGAGTAATACGTGCCTGGTGCAATAATTAGTATGTACGTACCTGACCCAATCAAGTGATTATAAATAACCGCGTAATTAATGGGGTATGTGTAAATTCCATAATTGTTAGTTAATGGGTTGACCTGGTGATAGGTTGTGCCATTAAGCATCGCCACGAGTATTGTCAGGAGTACTGGCAATAGGCTAGGCACGGTGTGTTAATTACTGTGCGGACTTAAAAAGTGAGCGGTTACGTAATAATTTAATAAGGGAATGCTCATAGGCGGTAATTAAATGGAACTTAGCAATAAATTGGCACTAATAGGTGCAATTAGGTCTCTGGGTGGTTCCCTGCTCTGGTCCTTCACGGGATTCGCCCTATTCCAATACTACAGGCTACCTCTTACCCTGATATCAATCTTCTATGTAGCCCAGGCTGTGGTTAGTTCAATAGCCTTCGTGATTGGTGGTTACTTGGCGGACTTCCTAGGTAGGGTAAGGACAATGGTTATTTCGGCTGTGGTATCATCAATAGTAATGATCATTGCCTATTTAATAAATAGGCCTCTTGTTGTGGTTATCATGGTTCTCATTCAATCATTCTTTAATAATGTGTATGGTGTCGCCAATACATCAATTGTTGGGGACTACGCAAGGAGCTTCTCATCACTGGTTAGGTACTTCAGTAGGCTTAGGGTTGGTATTAATGCCGGTTGGGCCATTGGACCTGCCATTGGTGGCCTACTATATGAGGTTTATGGTTTTAGGGTATTGATGCTCCTAGGCTCAATAATACCACTAGCCGCACTACCACTGTTGGTGTCATTAAACGAGCCTAATTACATGGTTGAGGCAGGTCTAACATTCCATGTTAATAAATCATTCGCGTTGTTCCTAATACCAACATTCCTAACATTCCTCGTAATGGGGCAACTGGGCTTTCCATTACTCACGTATTATAATGCGCACGATGGCTTAACCACATTCCAAGTCGGCCTGCTATACATGGAGAACGGCTTACTTGTTGTTTTTCTCCAGGACCTTATTGGCAGGTACTTAAAGAAACCAAGTCTTATATCACTTGGTATGGTTATTTACGGCGTAAGCTACTTAACGGTGGCCTTTATACCGAACTTTGCCTGGGCCATTGCTGACATGCTCTTCATAACGTTCGCTGAAATGATAGTATCACCACTATCACAGAGCATTGCTAATACACTCGCCGACCCAAGGACAAGGGGTAGGTACATGGGACTTTACTCACTGGTTACTGGTTTAGGAAGAACCACTGCATCATCAATATCAAGCCTACTATTACCCTACGCCCTCAGGCAGCCACTGGCAATGTGGGGTTTTGTCTTTGCCGTGGCATTATCATCAACAGGATTATACGCAATTCTCGTTAAGGACATTGCCGTGGTTTCCCGAAGAGCATAATACTCATTAATCACTATGTAAGCACCACTACCGTGAATAATAGAAGTAAATTATGGCCCGGTTTCTACATAATGATGGCCGCAGCGCTCTGGTCAACGATAGGTGTTGTGAGTATGTATAGTGCAAATCCAATAATGCTTGGTCTCTTCAGGTCATTGTTTGCCTCGCTGGTATCCCTATTCATACGTAGATCACTCAATAAGGCATCGGTAATAACGGGCATAGCTCTCGGTGTATTGTTCGCAGCATACCCAATCGCAGCCGTAATGGCTGGTGTCGGCTTGGCGGCCTTCCTACTATATACTGCGCCACTATGGGCAACACTAGTGGCGCTTGTAATGGGTGAGAAACCTGGCAGACGAGGCGTTATTGGCGTTTCCCTAGTGATAATCGCCATAGTATTGATTGGCGCCCAAACAATCAAGGGCTCAATAAACATGATAGGCGTATTCATGGGTCTCCTATCTGGTATCTCCTACGGTTCATACATAGCCCTGGCAAGGAGGTTCGCTAAGATGGGTAATGAGGTTGATGTTTCCTGGGGTGCAATACCATATACACTAGTAGTCACGGCATTAACGGCCATCGCCTACTCAATTATTATGAACTCCTGGAGACCAATAGTTAGACCGGCCCTATGGGGTATTTACCTCGGCATAGTGACTACCGTGATTCCATATAGGCTCTTTGCGATGGGTGTGTCGAGGGTGAGGGCCTCTACGGCCTCCGTGATAGCCACCGTGGAGCCAGTCCTAGCGGCTCTTTGGGGCTTTCTATTCTTTAAGCAAATACCCACGGCACTAACACTAATAGCCTATGCCCTGATAATGGTGGCGTCAATAATAGTGTCATTTGAGGAGACTCAGTGATTTTTATGAGGATGGACAGAGCAGTTTGAGTAATTGTGCATTCGCATGTAGGTGCATTATTGATGGTAGTACGAATATTGCGAGCATGAGGTTTATGAAAACCACCACGGTTATAAATACATAGAGCCAATCCCTCTCCATGGCGAATGATGCAATACCAAGGGCAACCCTGAGTACTGGGGTCGCTATGAGGATCATGAGCCCAAGTATAATAAATGAGAGTGCGTCCAGGTTGGGTAACCTGGATAGTGCGTACATTGGTGGTATTACGGTTGTGTTTATTGGGGATCTCGAGTTCATGATAAGCTGTTCATTACATCCAAGGGCTTCGCCCTTGACTTGGAACAGGGCAATACCAATTAGTATTAGGGCTATGCTGATGATCACGCCGTACCTAAGGGTTAGCCCAATAATGTAATCCATATCCCACCTAGGCATTCCCACCACCTCTAACTGTAGTTCTGCTTTCTCTTCTTGCTGCTGATATGCCGTAGCGGTAATAAAGTATGGTCATGACTATTGCCGTGAAGACTACGCTCAACAGGTACTGGGTTGCCACGGCTATCGTTATTATGTGATCCATGTAGAGACCCTTCAGCAGCATCTCCATGCCCAGGAAAGCCAGTATTGCAAGGAAGACCCACCTAACCTGCTTATTCGTGATCCTCACAAGTATCCTCGTACCGCTCATAGCCCCTATCAAGACGCCTATAGCCGTTACAGCAGCCATCATCGGTTGTATATAGCCGAAGTACCAATAAAGGGCGCTGCCCGTAGCCGCCGTTACTCCTATCATGAAGTTGCTCGTTGTTGTGCTCACCTTCATGGGTAGGTTCATGGCCCAGTCCATCCCGAGGACTTTAAGCGCGCCACTACCAATACCCAACAAACCACTAATAAAACCCGCAAAGAACATTATCAATTCGCCGAGCCACCAACGAACACCCCAATACTTAACCTCCCTCTTTAGGGCATCGTCGTAGTAACTACCGTATAGTTTAAATATCCTCGTGGTTCGATCAGGTTTCCTAGGATCAGGTATTTCATACTTACCTCTCTGGGCTGTCGGTATTATTGACATTAGAATTACTATGCCGAAGACCACGTAGACAATCCACGCAAGGCTGTGGCTGTATATGTAGGCTGCCGTTAATGAACCAACTATTGACCCAGTCGTAGTGGCTATCTCGAGGCCCATGCCAATCCTGACATTAGTTATCTTATCCCTAATGTACGCACTGGCTGCGCCACTTGATGTCGCTATTGTGGATATTAGCGATGCACCAGCGGCGTAGGCGATTGGTATACCCAAGAACAATGTAAGTAAGGGCACTAATACCGTACCACCCCCCAAGCCTGTTAGCGATCCAAGTAATCCAGCTATAATACTGAATATAAGTAACTCTATGCAGCATAATATTGTTTTAAACAATACCATACTTATGCCAGTGATTAGAATGACCTTAAAAAACTAACTTACTACGAGGGACATGTTATGTATTTCGCGTCGATTGTTAATGCAAACCTAAATTGCATGCATATATTAATTTCATTGATTTTGAATGATCATCATACTTTACATTTTGTATATGTAAAATGAAGATTAAAAAGCCCCATACTTAATATTATTCAATTTCTCATTAACAATAGGCATCACTGCATACAACTTCTCAATAATATCATCCTCACTAACACTGAATAATTTACCATCCCTAACAATAAACCTACCACCCACCAATACGTCATTAACATCATGACCATCCAAAAACGATACCACGGACTCCACGGGATCATACGCAGGTAATGCCCTGGCATCATTAAGCCTAAGCGTTATTAAATCAGCCTTAAACCCCTCCTTAATCGCCCCAACATTATCCCCAATCAATAGGCCACCCCAGCCCGTGAGTGCCCTAAGCATTGTAATGGAGTTGAAGGAGGACTTATCATAGGTAATACCCACAGTTAATGCCTTGCCCACGGCTCTAGCGATCTTAGTCTCATGCAGCAAATCAAGACTTGTGAATGCACCACCATCACTTCCAAAGCCAAACAATGCATCGTTAAACATGGGTAGCCAATGCAGTCCCATGGCTATTGAGTCAACCATTGGACACCAGGCAATGCCTAACCCCCTATCTCTAACAATGGCTCTTTCTCTACTGGATAGGTAAACGGCGTGGGCTATCACCGTAGGCCTTACTAGCGTTAAGCCAAGCTTGTCGAAGACCTCGAGAGGCCTAATACCGTACTTAGTAAGTGCATAATCAACCTCACCTTGATACTCACCCAAATGATAGGTTATGCCCAACCCTTTATTTAGGCAATAATCCTTTACCTTGAGGAGTAGGTCTTTAGTAGCCATCATTACCTGCCTGATTGAACACCAAACCCTAACCCTATCATTAACCTCCGGCAGCAACTCCTCAATTCCACGTATGGCCTCATCAGCATCAGTGATTTTATCCCCACGTACATTAAAGGTCGACCGCGTAACCACACCCCTAATACCAACCTCATTAATTGCCTTAATTAACTCCCTAGGCCTCGGTGCGCCAGCCTCAATGAAGTATGTGATGCCATTCTTAGCCATGGCAATAACACTCACCAGTGAGGATAGGTATGCCAACTCATCATTGAGTAATTCCTCGAAGGGTATTAGGAGCTTTGTCCATAACGGCGGTAGCGCAAGTCTCTCATCATTAATGAAAGACCTGAGCAATACTTGTTGTGTATGCGTGTGGGTGTCAATGAGACCTGGCATTAGTATGTGCCTGTCCCTATTAATGACCTCCTCACCCCTATACTGTCTGAGTACGTCGCTTGCCCTACCCACCGCCTTAATTAGGCCATTATCTATGGCCACGGCTCCATCCTCTATAATTAATGGATTTGTCATCGTTATTACGTACTTAGCTCTAACAATTAGGTCGGTCTTATCCATCACTAATCACTCTGGTGGTATTTCTACGTAGGCTACCGATATGTCGATGCCAAACCTCTTTAGGTAGATTGATCTTGCGATTACGTAGGCCGCAATACCGAGTATTACTGCGCCGAGTTCTACGCCGTAGGCCAGCCAATTACCACCCCAAATCTGTGGGTAGGCTAGGAATTCATAGTCGAGGAATACGAATACGAGGAATTGAAGAATACCAGAAACAACGAGAGCGGTCCTAACTCCACCACTCAATTCATTGTTTTTCCTTAGGGCTATCAACACGGCAGCAACACCAACCAATGCCAAGTATGTCAGTGGGCCAACCTCAGTTCCATATAGTGCTGTGAATGTTCCGTAGAATATGCCCGTTAATGCAATGAGCATTGCTGTTATTGCCAAGTCTGTTACATGTGCGTATATTGGTGTTCCAAACCTAGGGCTTACGTAGGCAAAGAAGCTAGGCCAAACCCTATCAAAGGCAAGGGCAAACCAATACCTAACAATCACAATGGCGCCGTAGGCCAGTATTGCCAGGTACCAGGTAACTGATGATATACCAATAATCCAACTGAGCACGTTATTGTTTGACACGACCATGGCGATGGTCCAGTAATTCAGGATACTATTAATGTTAGGATTGGACAATGCAGCAGTCACGAAGTTAAAACCCAGTGAGTAGTAAAGGGCTTCAAAGCCTATTGTTGCCATTACCATCGTTATTAAGGCCGCCACCGGCACGTTATACTTAATGGCACCCCTACCCTTTATTTCGGAGGCTATTGCTGGTCCAGCCATTAACCATGGGTAGACATAGAGTGCGAAGAATGGTATCACCATGAATGCGCCGCTTAACGTGAACTCAGGGCCCTTATAACTACTGGCGAGTGATGAGTATGTGTAGCCACTGGGTAGTAACTTATTAATTGCTGCAATGGCCATGGACTTAGGCGTTGTAAATAATATTATTACTGTTATTATCAACCCAAGTAGTGATACTGTGGTTAGTGCGGTCATTAACCTAATACCATACCTAGTACCTAGTATGTTTGCTATGACTATTATGGCGAAGAAGGCGATGGCTATGGAGATCATGGACCAAGTATTGAAAGAGGCATTTATACCCAGTATCGGTAGTACCGACTCAAGCTGGAAAACGCCAGCTGTTGCAACAAGTGCGTAGTAGGCTAAGGCCTGTATTACGAATGCCATGACCAAGCCATTAATAAGCCAGGCAGCCCTTGGGCCGAATGCCCTAGTCAGCCAGACGTAGTCACCACCTGTGCGTGGTATTAACGTGGTTAGTAGTGTGTAGACTATTATTTGAGGTACTGAAAGTAAAAACGCAATTAATGATGCATATACCAGGTTCACACCAGTAACACTGGGTAGTGCCGCCAGTGTGAACCCTGCAGTACCTAACGCGGCTCCTATGGACATGTTGGCAATATTTATTGAAACAGCATCCCAAAAACCAGCCTCCTTGACTAAACCCGTGGATTCCCTAAGGAATACGCCCTGTTTAGCCCCCATTGTTTCATCAAGAATTGGAATATTTAAAAATCTTTCGCGCAACTATTATCGAATCTTTATTTAATGAATTTATTAAATAATTTAAATAATTAATTAAATAATAAAACGATAAGGAGACTTAAAAACAAACAAAGCGTTTGGTTTATTGTTAATGAAAAGTATTTAAACAGTACCGAAAAACTTAATTCGTGGTTGTTGGGATCCTTGACTTCGGAGGTCAATATAACCACTTAATACTTAGGCGTGTAATTGAACTGGGGTTTCAAGGTAGTTTTCTAGGTCCCATTGAGCCCATTAGCAGGGTTAAGCAGTCATTTGATTGCTTGATCATTAGTGGTGGTCCGTGGAACATACCCGAGGACCTACCCAAGACAGGTAACGCCATTGATTACATCCTTGAATTCCCCGGTCCTGTATTGGGTATTTGCCTTGGTCATCAATTAATGGCCCATGCATATGGTGGCGAATTAGGTAGGGGTAACCCTGAGTTTGGTGGTGTTAGGATCTACGTTGATAGGGAGGATACCATTCTCAGGGGAGTATCTAGGGAATTCACTGCATGGGAGAGTCATAATATAAGTGTTGTTAAGCAGCCGAGGGGCTTCGATGTAGTTGCCCATAGCGATAATGTGCCTGTTGAGGCAATGGTTAATGAGGGAATTAGTAGGTTTGGTGTGCAGTTTCACCCTGAAGTGAAGCACACGGAGTATGGCATAGTAATAATGAGGAACTTCCTGAATTTGTGTCATTAGTAATACTTGCCCTTATCATTTATAGTTTTAATTAAATAATTCACTGAATATTATGGGCCAGTTTTAAGCTAAAGTATTTAAACGGTTCATTGAATTATCCATTAATGATAAGCATAAGCGCTATTGATAAGGTCATTGAAAACATGAGGTCACTACACATAAACTGTGCACTTGCGGCTATCTCTGGGGGTGTTGATAGTACCACGGCAGCCATCCTCACCAGGAGGATAATTGGTGATAGATTAAGGGCTGTTTTCATTGATACTGGTTTCATGAGACTTAACGAGCCTGAGCACATTAAGGAGATACTTAGAGCTGTTCTTCCCCTTGAGATAATTAACGCCAGTGATAGGTTTTACCGTGAAATGCTTGGACTCAGTGATGCCGAGGAGAAGAGGATTAGGTTTAGGGAGGTGTTTTACACGGTTCTCTCGGAAATAGCCAAGGAGTATGACTGCGACTGGTTAGTACAGGGTACAATAGCCCCTGATTGGATTGAGACGAGGGGAGGCATTAAAACACAGCACAATGTGCTTGAGCAGGTGGGTATAGACACGGCCTCGAAATACGGTTTCAAACTCATTGAACCATTAAAGGACCTATATAAAGACCAGGTCAGGGAGTTGGCTAAGTCACTTGGTGTACCAAGTGAAATAGTTAATAGGCAGCCGTTTCCAGGACCTGGGCTCAGTATTAGGGCTGTGGGTGAGTTAACGCTTGAGAAGCTTGACGTGGCTAGGAGGGCTACGGACATAGTTGAGAGAAGGCTAGGTAACATGGGTCTTAGTCAATGGTTTGCCGCCACATGGGAGTATGATACAGTACCCAGCAGTGAATTATCAAGGGTTGTTAATGGCCTCGGTGATTTGCACGTGGAATTATTCAGTATTAGGGCGACAGGTGTCAAGGGTGACGCGAGGTCCTATGGCCACGTGGCGCTCATCAGGGGATACCCAGTTAATTGGGACGTAATTTATGAGTTACATAAGTACTTAGCCACCACCAGTGATGTTACTCACGTGATTTATGAATTAATGGGTAGGGGTGTAGGTAAGTATTTCGTGTCGATAAGGGCAATCGTTACTGATGATTTCATGACAGCCGACGTACCGAGACTCAGCCGTGAGATTCTCATGGACGTAGCTGAGGAAATACTGAGTAATGATAATAGGATTTCGTCCGTGGGCTTTGATGTAACGCCAAAGCCACCAGCGACAATTGAGTATGAGTAATCAGTGGAGTAGCTTTATGAGCTTATTTACGAAGTTCTCACCGAAATAATGAACCAAGTCTAGTTCATTAACAATGCGGTCCAGGTCTAGATCACGAAGCCTATTCCTAACGACTTCACCAACCTCCCATGGAAACACTATCCACCTATCCGTAGTATCCACATAATAATTAGGCTTGACTTTTGACCACGGCTTCACATAGAGGGTCGCAGTCCTCACCTCCCCAGCACCATAGAACCTAAGCAAATCCTTAGCAGTTGTTAAGGTTTTACCTGTATCAGCAACATCATCAACAATCAACGCACTCCTACCCCTTAGGTCATGTATTATTGGGTAAGTAATAATGGGTTCCTCACCCTGACCAACCCTAGTCCCATAACTCGTTAAGCCAAGGACCACCAAATCCTCAACACCCAGGAAATCAGAGACAAGCTTACCCACCATGTAACCACCCCTAAGGATTGCAACCACTGAGTCAGGCCTATAGCCAGAGTCCCTAATCATTAATGATAAGTCAAGCGCCAAATCCGTAAGTCTCTGCCAATTAAGGACCAGGAACTCCATTAATCAAATTATTGAAATAATAATGTTAAAAGGCTTTCCTCACCACAGGAAACAATTTATTAAAATTAATTAAACAATACAAACCCAACAACCTCAAGAAACGACAAAGGCAAGCGTAAAAATATACGGTGATAACAATGCATAGTAATTAAGGATTTGCCCCCTGCATGCATCCACACCATTAGTACGGGGCTCAGCGGCCCGGTTTTGGCCGGGTCGTTGGGCCTCGTACTAATGACGTGAATGCAAGGCAGGTATAGGCCTAATAATGTGTTCTCTACTATATTTATATTAATTACCCTAATTGATATTGTTTATATTATTTATGAATTCTTTATGAAATATCAATGTGGTGTGTATTATATGGGGTATTTTCTATTTTATTTTTATTTGAAATAGAAAACAATTTAAACAAAACTGAATATAAAAGGTACGTGAAAAAAGTCCTTAAGTGCCCGGGTATATGCCTTGATAAGTTCCTTGACTGCGCATTTAGGGCTATTATTGAGGCTAAGTTGGGTCTCGTGGATAAGGACGAGGCACTCGACGCACTTTGGGAATACCTCGTGAATATTGATTATGAAGTTAAGTTACTCGAGAAAAGGATAAACACGAGTAAGACCACCGAGGAAGGAACAACCTAGATATTGCCTTAGGATATGCAGGACTTTTTATAAGGTTCATGAGAAAGGAGGCTGCCATTATACCTGTTTCGGCTTCTTTTTACTTTGATTTCGTCCCTGGGCTAGGCCCAGGTAAGCATATTCTGGTTTTGTTCCTGTATGCAAGTGACTTGCAATTATCAATTATCTACTTGTATTGCTGAGTTCACATTTGTGGTTGCCGTGAGGAGGAGACCTACAACAAGTAGGGTTAAGAAGACCGAGACCTACTATGTATTGTTCCTAAAACTTACTAATCAAGTATGAGGAACTGGTTAGTAAGGACGTAATAATAACAATAAGGGTACCCGATGAATACCTAAAATTATGAAGATCTTTTTCATTAAGACCTCCTTAATTAAAACGTGAAACTCACCTATCACCGTATTAATTCGGTAATTAAATCAACAATTGCACTGAGTGAGGTTGCCAACCAAATCAGTGCTGGCACTTAATTGAAGATCACGGATACAGCATACACGATGCATATTTCAAATAACATTGACGTAATTCCTCATGCCTCAAGCTCCAGTAGTGCTCGATCAACACCCTGTGCTCTGAAGGAGGAACCCTTTATAAAATGCCGAATATCCCTAATTTCTAGCTAGGTAAGTATTAGTAGGTATTGCTCGTTATTAATATCCTCGATTGCGATGAACCGGCAATTAATCATGCCACAATCAATTAGCGGCTATTGAGCACGTATTTAGGTTTTCCCGAATAGCAATCATAAGTATCAAGAACTGTGATGGTAATGATAAGCAAGGGATTGATTGTAATTTGGTGCGGCCGCCGGGATTTGAACCCGGGTTCTGCGGCTCGGGGGGCCGCCATCCTAGACCAGTCTAGACCACGGCCGCTGTTATGGATAGGGTTAAGGAGGAATTTAAGTTTTTGTTTGTTATTTTTCGTATCTCGTGGTGCTTTGAATGCTTATATAGGTTAAATAGTGCGTTGTTTTGATGGGTAGTGTCTTTGGGCATGTGTTTAGGGTTGTGACCTTTGGGGAGTCTCATGGACCTGCTGTTGGGGTCGTGGTTGATGGAGTTCCTGCCGGCGTGACCCTTGATGAGTCCCTTATCAGGAGGGAACTTGAGAGGAGGCGTTTTTGTCAATTGCCAATCCTTAATCCTAGGTGTGAGGATGAGGAGTTTCAGATACTGTCTGGTGTTAAGGATGGGTTTACTGAGGGTACGCCAATAGCGGTTATTGTTTGGAACAGGAGGGCTATCTCTGATTACTATAATGAGCTTTGGATGAAGCCTAGGCCAGGTCATGCAGACCTCGCCTATTATCTGAAGTTTGGTAGGTTTTATGATCACAGGGGTGGTGGTAGGGCTAGCGGTAGGGAGACCGTGGCTAGGATAGTGGCTGGGGCCATTGCGAAGGCCGTGCTTAAGCAGGCAATAAATGTTGAAGTCGCAAGCCACCTTATTGAGCTTGGTGGTGTGGCTATTTCCAGGGAGGATTACACCTTTGAGGATGTGGTTAGGTCTTGGGAGAAGCCACTTCCCATGGTTGATGATGAGGCTGTGAGGAGGGCAGTGGATGTGTTGGTAAATACGGTTAAGGAGGGCGATAGTGTTGGTGGTATTGGGGAGGTGCTTA
This sequence comes from Vulcanisaeta sp., assembly GCF_049966235.1. Lineage (NCBI taxonomy): Archaea > Thermoproteati > Thermoproteota > Thermoprotei > Thermoproteales > Thermoproteaceae > Vulcanisaeta > Vulcanisaeta sp. The sequence goes on along the minus strand of NZ_JBMFVA010000008.1, from coordinate 26,683 downwards.
CCACGGAGGTTCCGCCAGGGCTTGGTGAGCCAGTCTTCGATAAGTTAAGGGCTGATTTAGCGAAGGCTGTTATGTCAATAGGCAGTGCCGTCGGTATTGAGTTTGGGCTTGGGTTTAGGCTGGCTAGGATGAGGGGTAGTGAGGCTAATGACCAGGTTGTGCTTAGGGATGGTAGGCCGAGGCTTGAGACCAATAGGGTTGGTGGGACGCTTGGTGGTATGAGTATTGGTGAGCCCATTAGGTTTAGGGTCGCCTTTAAACCAACGCCTAGTATTAGGAAGGTTCAGAGGACTGTGGATTTGGAGAGGATGGTGAAGACGGCAATAACCTTTAGAGGTCGTTATGATGTATCGACTGCACCGAAGGCCATACTCGCAGCCGAAGCTATGACGGCGATAGTCCTCGTGGACCATGCAATGAGGGCCGGCCTAATACCGAGGGTCATCAGGAGGTAGCTTAAAAGGTTGGGAGGGGGTAACCTAGTTTGGTGGGGGTAACTGCTCTTCGACATTAGAGTTAATGAGGGTCTTAGGGATTTATTCGATAGAGAGGAGGTTGAGGATACTCGAGGTTTGTGTTGATGGTTGTCACTGGTCAATTATTAAAAAGGCCCTTGAGGCCATGGAGGGTAGAGAGTTTAATAATTCCACCGTTGATTCACTCATTAAGGCATTGATTGCTCATTAAGAAGGGTAGTACCTACGTATTACTTAATAAGTTGATGCGGATGCCGTGATGGGCCTTAGGTGTTTTGTTAATGCGGTAAATAGTGATAATGTTTAAAAATATAGTTTCTTAATAGACCTGGGACCTCTATGGAATATCTAGATTCGTAAGGTTCAGGGTTAAACCCTGTTATTATCCTAGCCTAGTCGTGAGTGATCATTGCCTATTCGGTGATTATTATGCTCTCTGAGTTGAGGCGTAGTATTGATGCTATTGATGAGGAGTTGATTAGGTTAATTGGGGAGAGGGTTAGACTTGCGGCTGAGGTTGGTAGGGTCAAGAGGGGTCTCGGTTTGCCGATTGTTGATGATTATCGTGAGAGGGAAGTTATTGCCAAGTGGATTGAGGGTTTGGGTAAGTTCGGTGTTGACCTTGAGTCCGCAATTGGGATTGCGCAGTCCATAATTGGGGCATCGACGAAAGTTCAATTAACGAATAAGCTGGATATCAGGGTAGCTATAGTCGGTAGTGGTAGGGTTGGCAGGACAATGGCCAAGGCACTTGGTAGGGTCACCAACGTTATTCTACAGGGGCATTCCGAGGAGTTAGTGCTTGGCGACGTCATTATGCTGGCCACAAGGCCGACCTCCGACTCCCTGGGCATAATTACTAAGTACTCAAGTAGGTTCAGGGGTTCCGTGGTCATGGACCTATTCTCCGTTAAGACACCTATTTTTAGGCTTATTGAGAATGAATCGTTAAGGAGTGGGTTCCACTACATAAGTGCGCACCCGCTCTTTGGTGAGTTAGGTAATCCAATTGGTGAGACTGTGGTCTTAATACCATCAAGGACTAGTGGTGATAGGTTGGACATGGTCAGGGAGCTCTTCACGAGCGCTGGCTTTAATGTAGTGGTTTTAGGTAGTCCTGAGGAGCATGATAGGTTGATGGCTTACATCCAGGTTGCACACCATGTATTGTTACTAACGCTTTATAGAGCCATGAGAAGGGCTGGCATTGACCTGAATACGCCACTAGCCACCCATAGCCTTAGGTACACGCTTAAGGCCCTGGAGAGGGTTTTGGAACAACCTGAGGTTAGTAATGAGTTGTTTAGGTTGAATCCATACTCGAAGAGTGTGGCTGGGGAACTAGGTGATTTATTAAAGGAGGTTGTTAGGGAACTTGATGGAGACAATGCCATAGGGGGTGTTGGGCCATGATAATTAGGGCATCAAACAATAGGGTGAATGATGTAGCAAGCCTACTGGATAGGGCTGGGATTAAACTAAACATTGTTAGGATATATGGGGAGGAGTTAATAGTTACTTGGCCTGACTCAAGGGTTGATGTTAATTCCGTGAAGTCAGTGGACCCGAATGCCGTGATTATTGAGGTTAAGACCAAGTATCAATTGGCGAGTAATACCTGGAGGGATAGGACCGTAGTCGATGTTAATGGGGTTAGGATCGGTGGTAATGACGTAATAGTTGCCGCGGGACCATGTGCCGTGGAGAGTTATGAGCAGGTTAGGGATACGGCTGTCGCCGTTAAAGAGGCTGGTGCTAGGTTGCTTAGGGGTGGTGCGTTTAAGCCTAGGACAAATCCATATAGCTTCCAGGGACTTGGTATTGAGGGTCTTAGGATACTTAGGAGGGTTGGTGATGAGGTCGGTATCCCAGTGGTTTCGGAGGTGATGGATACCAGGATGGTCAAGACCGCGGCTGAGTACGTGGATATACTACAGATAGGCGCGAGGAATGCCCAGAACTTTGACCTGCTCAGGGAGGTTGGTAGGTTGGGTAAGCCTGTGCTCCTTAAGCGTGGCCTTGGGAATACCGTTGATGAGTGGTTACAGGCAGCTGAGTACGTGCTTCTTGAGGGTGATGGAGACGTGATGCTTTGCGAGAGGGGTATAAGGACGTTCGAACATGCTACCAGGTTTACCCTAGACCTAGGCGCCGTTGTTGCTGTTAAGAAACTAACGCACTTACCCATCTGTGTTGATCCATCGCATCCAGCGGGTAGGAGGGACCTGGTAATACCGCTTGCCCTGGCCGCCATAGCCGCGGGTGCAGACATGCTCCTCGTGGAGGTTCACCCAAGGCCTTGGGAGGCTCTCTCCGATGCTGAGCAACAATTAACCTTCGATATGTTTAGGGAATTAATGGTTAAGGGTAGGGAGGTGGCGAGGGCTATTGGTAGGTCATTATGAGGGAATTCACCTATAAATCACGTGATGGTGATGTCTATGTTCTAATCAATGTTAATCATGGTGATGTCCTGGAAAAAATCACGGAGAATTACACTGGATGCACTGTGTTTGTCTCAAGGAGTATTGTTGATAGGGTTCATACGAAGTGCCCATTAATCCCAGTAATTGATGGTGAGGAGGGTAAAAGCATTGAGGCGGTGCTAAGTATCGTGAGGAATGCTCATGAACTTAGTATAGATAGGGATGGCCTATTCATTGGTGTTGGTGGCGGTAGTGTCCTTGATGTGGTGGGTTTCTCAGCATCAATATACCTGAGGGGTGTTGATTATGTTAATGTCCCAACAACCATGCTATCCATGGTCGACGCATCCCTAGGCGGTAAGACAGGGGTTAATGCCCTGGGTCTCAAGAACGTGATTGGTGTCATTAGGCAGCCGAGGTACGTAATCATTGACCTAACCTTCCTAGAATCACTACCAATGCCCAACTACATTGATGGCTTCGCTGAGGTTATTAAGTACGGCATAACCATGGATAGGGAACTACTGGGTCAGGTAATGAGTAGTACGGATAAATTACTAGGTAGGGATTATGGGGTCCTTGAGGAGGTCATTTATAGGTCCCTAAGGGATAAGGCTAGTATTGTTGAGGTTGATGAATTAGATAGGGGTAATGCAAGGGCTGTGCTTAATTATGGACATACAGTGGGGCACGCCATAGAATCAGTATCTAATTTCTCAATTAGTCATGGTAGGGCGGTAGCGCTAGGTATGATCTGTGAGGCGCGTATTGGCGTTAAGCTAGGCTATACATCGAGAGAAGTACCTGGCCTATTAATGGACGTATTATCACGGTTTAACCTAATCAATAGGGTTGCTATTGATGTGAATGGGCTGGTTAATGCCATGGTGAGGGATAAGAAGAGGAGTGGTGAATTCATTAAATTGCCGGTGGTGATTGACGTGGGTAAGTGGGGCATGGTTAGGGTGAGGATTAAGGATTTGATGAACCTGGTGATTGAGGAATGCGGGTCTATGCAGTAATAGGTTACCCACTTAATTACACGCTATCACCCAGTATTCATAATTACGTATTTAGAGTGCTGGGGCTTGATGCGATTTACGTGCCTCTCAAGGTATCACCAAGTAGGTTGAGGCACTTCGTGGAGTTCGCCAGGGATTCCCTAAGTGGCTTCAATGTGACTATACCGCATAAGGTGTCTATTGTACAGTTGATAGATGGTACTACGGGGCCTGCCAAGGAACTCGGTAGTGTTAATACCGTGGTTAATAGAGATGGCGAATTACTGGGCTACAACACCGATTACCTAGCCATTAGACAGGCATTAAGCGAGAGGGGTTATTTGGGTGGTGATGCGTTGATTATTGGTGCTGGTGGTGTCGCTAGGGCAGCCGCACTAGCCCTTAGGGATTTAGGCTGTACCAGGGTTTATGTAATGAATAGGACTGTGGAAAGAGGCCGTGAGTTATGCTCACTAATTAATTCATGGGGTATTGATTGTGAGGTTCTTAGCCTACAACGAGATTTTGGCATTAAGGTTCAATTACTAATAAACGCCACCCCATTGGGAGTCGAGGAAGGTTTCCCAATAGATCCAAGGAACGCCGGTGCAGAGTTAGTCCTTGATTTAGCGTATAGACTAAGTGGTGATACAAGCCTTGTGGAGCTGGCTAGGAGAGAGTCAATACGGTATATAGATGGACTCGAGATATTGATTAGGCAGGCAATCGAGGCTGATAAGGCTTGGTTAGGTTCATTTGAAAGGCCTGATTGGCGTGAGGTTCTTACGGTATTACGTGGAAGATAATTATCATTCATTCCCTATTGAACATTGATAAGGAGTTCCTCATCATCTTAACCTTATTACAAAAACCAATACTCAATTGCCCAGGTCCTGTCCTCCCACGTGTGGAGCAATACATGAGCGCTGATCCCATCATTATTGAGATAGCCCTATACGTGGGATTCCTGGGAATCACGGCTACGTGAATACCACCAACATCAAGTAGCCTAAGTAGGTTTAGGAATTCACCGTCATTTATTGAGAATATCTTATACAACAATGCCCTGAGTCTCTTAGCCACCTCAATATCCTTAAGCGCAGACTCATATGAATTAGCGTCTCTGTTAAAGACGTGCCTGGATAGGATTGATCCCTCGGCTAGGTCACCATACACATCAGGGTACTTGGACAATAGGCTTATCTCTATGTCGATTAACGCACCAATGTCTTTGCTGAACTCAAGCACCTTATACTTAATTTCGGGTTCAATACTATGACTACCGCCCTCATCACGCTCCCTCACTGTGACTATGGTTGGGTAATGCGATACGTAATTCTCTATAGCGATCCTAAGCTCTTGGTTTAGGCTTAAATTCTCTACGTAGTCAAGTCTCAACTCAACGGCCTCGCAAGACGTTGGTAAGTAATAGAAGGAGGGTTTCCTCAATGGTACGGCACAGACCAGCACTGGTTTCCTCGTCAGTAGTTTGTCCCATGTAGACATTACTAAGTACTAATACCTAGAAATTTAAAAATGTTGGTATTACATATCAATACTAAATAGATCATGGATTCGAGAGACGAGGAATACATAACCTATGGAGGAATATCAATAATAAATGCAGTACCTGCATGGTTAGGCGGTTCCTTAGCCATAGACCTTAAGGTGAAGACCAGGATCAGTGAGGGTTCTTGCGAAATGAATGACTTCATAAATTTCATACTTAATTACCTAGGGAGTAGGCTTGGATCTATACATGGTGTATGCGTTGAGGTTAATAGTGAGGTTCCACCAGGCAGTGGTTTGAAGAGTAATAGTGCCGTTGCCGTGGGCGTCATATATAGCTTACTAAGGTTCTTGGGTAAGGATGTTAATCCCGTGGATGCTGCTAAATTAGCGGCTGAGGTAACGAGAGCCCATGGTTCATCAATAACAGGTGCATTTGACGATGCGTCAGCCGCAATCCTCGGAGGCGCTGTACTCACTGATAATAAGTCATTGAGGATAATCAAGCAGTTAAACCCTGATTCACTCACTGTAGTTATTACTGGTTATATGGAGAGGAAGAGATTGCAAGCCATTGATAGGTTAAGGGCATTATCGGGGATTTACCAAGCACTATTCAATATGGCATTAAGTGGTGATTTATGGAGGGCAGCGACTATAAACGGGATGCTGATTGCGGAGTCACTGGAGTACCATAATGCCCTGAAGGCCATAGGCGTAGCGCTAAGGCTTGGTGCTGTTGCATCTGGTGTGAGTGGTAATGGCCCATCGATATACGCCATATTTAAGCCAGGTGAGGAGAGCCCATTTATAGATTATATAAAGAATACCTGGGGCTACCACTTAATCACTAATTTAGTTGGGATTCGGTACTTAGTATTGTGAATTTCTATGGTTTTTATCGGGAATATAGAGAATATAGGTTAGGATAATCCTTAAATATTTGCTGAATGCCTGGGGTTCGTATGGAATATCAAGAATTCCAATGGTAATTAATGGATCAAAGGTATCTATCGACCTAAACAGGCTTATGGAGGTTAGGGATAGCGCGAGGGACCTGTTGACTAGGTTGGATAGGGAGTTTCCATACATTCACCTTGGCTCCTCACTGGCTGCATTGGACATCATTAACGTCCTCATTAGGATAATGAGGAGGAATAATGATGATTGTAGGGATTGGTTCATACTCAGTATTGGTCATGTTGCTCCGGCCCTATACGCCATATTGGCCGTTGAGGGTTTAATTCCCGAGGAGAGACTCATGGAGGTTAATCAATTGTCCTCAAGCATATCAACGCATGCAGATAATATGGACCTGCCATACATAGACGCCACAACCGGTTCACTGGGTCAGGGACTTAGTATGGGCGTTGGATTGGCCTTAGCAGGTAGGGTTAGGGATTGTAATGATGGTTTTGTATATGTTTTGATGGGTGATGGTGAATTAAATGAGGGCCAGACCTGGGAGGCAGCCACGACAGCGGTGAAATACGGTCTTGACAACCTTAAGGTCATAGTAAGCCTAAATGGCTATCAACTTGATGGGGCAACAAGTACAATAAAGCCCATTAGTTATGCCAGGGTTTTTGAGGCCATTGGATGGAATGTCCTCTTTGGTAATGGTCATGATTATGAGGAAATCATTAGGCTAATTAACAAGGCGCATGAGTTTAAGGGGAAACCAACGGTAATATTCCTAAGCACCATTAGGGGCAAGGGAATTAGGAACCTTGAGAATACCAGTAAGCAGACGCTTAATCCACCACCAAGGCCGCAGTTCTCAATGAGGGAGGCCCTTGGGACCACCCTGGCCAGGCTCGGTGAAGATAATGATAGGTTAGTGGTTGTCACAACAGACGTGGGTGAATCAACAAGGGCCAGGTACTTCGGCGAGAGATTCCCCAATAGGTACTTCAACATTGGTATATCAGAACAGGACCTAGTTGGTGTATCCGTTGGATTGGCATTGGGGGGCTACGTACCGGTGGCCATGGCCTATTCCATGTTCATGATGAGGGGTTGGGAACAAATTAGAAATTCCCTGGGTAGGATGAACCTTAATGTTAAATTAATAGCAACACATGCAGGCCTTAGTGACTTCGCTGATGGGCCGAGTCACCAAGCACTTGAGGATGTGGCGCTAATGAGGACATTAAACAATATGGTCATTGTGGCGCCAGCGGATGCCTGGGACGTGGAGAGAATAATACCTAGGATCATTGAGTATAAGGGCCCCGTATACGCTAGGATTGGTCGTGATTACTCACCACCAATAACCATGGACATGGATTACGAATTCAAGATTGGCGAGGTCTATGAGTTGATTGATGGTGATGATGTCATCGTAATGGGTTATGGACCACCACTCTATAATGCCGTGAGGGCGGCCACGGAATTAAGGAGGATAGGCATTAGGATGGGTGTGTATAACGTACCAACAATTAAACCGCTTAATAATGATGCAGTTAGTAGGATTGCCCGTAGAGTCGGTAATGTAATTGTTGTTGAGGAGCACTCACCAAGGGGTGGCCTTGGTTCGGCAATTGCTGAGTTGGTGAGTGGTTTTGCTAGGGTTAAGGTGCTTGGTGTTGATGGTTATGGACATTGGGGTAGGTCTGAGGAGGAGTTGCTAAGATTTTTTGGCCTTGATGAGGAGTCAATAATGGATGTTGCATTAAAGCTTGTTAATTCATAGAATCATTAACATGGGTCTTCAATGAATCCACAAAACTTTTTACCTTAAGGTAAATAGTGATAGTGAATGAGTAAATTAATTATTAATGGCTTTAGGGCTCGAGAGGGGATTGTTGAGGCTCCACCATCTAAGGCATTAACCCTTAGGTACATCCTTGCCTCAGCTCTTTCGAGGACTTGGGTCTTACTTAGGAAATTGAATTGGGGTGACGACACATGGTCAATGATTAGGGGTATTAAGCCAATTTCAGAGGTTGAGGTTAAGAATGACTCCGTCAGAATTAGGCGTGAAGTGACTTTAGAGAGATTTAGGGTTATTGATACCGGCGAGAGTGGGTTTACCCTTAGGACATTAACTGGGGTTTACTCGGGTATCGATGGAACAACACTATTAGTACCGAGGGGTTCACTCATTAGTAGGCCAATGGATGAGTTGTTGAATGCACTCAAGAACCTAAATGCCAAAGTCGACAGATTAGGCAGTGTGATTAGGGTTATTGGTAGTAAGTTAGTTGGTGGTTATGTAACGATAAGTGGATCAATAAGCTCACAATACGTATCAGCGCTCCTATACCTTGCACCACTCACTGAGGGTGGTATTGAAATAAGCATTAAACCGCCTGTGAAGTCACGCCCGTACATAGACGCCACAATTAACGTACTCAAGGACTTCAATATAAACGTAGAGGGGAATAATGACATGATCTACGTAAGTGGGTCCCAGGAGTTTAAGGCTGTTAATGAGGAGTTCGTAATACCTGGTGACTACTCATTGGCTGCGTACTACACAACTCTCTCTGTACTGACTGGTGTGGATATACGGATAACAAATCTACATAGGGATAGGGCAATCGAGAGTGAGTACGCATTCATTAGGTATGCTAGGGAGGTTGGTGTGGAGATTGAGGAGAAGGAAGGCTCGGTAATTGTCAAGGGTTCATCAGTCAAGGATCTAAAACCGTTAAACATAGACCTAAGTGATTCACCGGATATCGTAATGCCACTAGCCCTATTGCTTGCGAGGGCTCATGGAAAGTCAAGGATAGTGGGCATTAACCACCTGGTTTATAAGGAGAGTAATAGGCTTAGGGGCGTAGCCAGTGTCCTTAAGTGCCTTGGTGCTGGTGTGAACATTGATGAGGTTAATGGGATCATCGAGATAGAGGGCGTGCATGAAATGAGAGGTGGTTGTGAAATTGATGCCGTAAATGATCATAGGATTGTGATGATGAGCGTAATCGGTGCCTTATCAGCCAAGGAGCCAATAACAATAATTAATTGGGAGGGTATTAGTAAGTCCTGGCCAGCCTTCATTTGGGACCTGGAGAAATTAGGCGCTGAAATGAGGATAATTAATGCCTCCCCTTAACGTCCAGGCTTATTTTCTGTATTATTGGTGTTTCTACTGTTGACGAAATTCCTAATTATAATTCCTTAAGAATTCATACAAATCTTTTTATTAAAAGCTAAACATTGAAGGGTCATATGCCTGAAATACATGAAATAATATTTTACGGAAGGAGTGGGGACGGGATACATGCAATAGTTGATAAGCTTGCCCAAACACTAATTAAGCAGGGATTCTACGTAATCTCCTACCCAGAGTATGACCCGGAGCGTAGGGAGACCCTGGCCAAGGTACATGTAAGGATTTCTAAGGAGCCAGTTTACGTTAGGGGACCTGTAATAAACCCTGAAATTGCAGTACTATTTGACGCCAGGTTACTTCAGAATAACCAGGAGGTACTTAATGCCAAGAAACTCATTATTAATGCGCCGAGCAGGGAACTCGTAATGAAATACACAGGTAACATTAATGGTGACGTAATGAACATTGACATTAATGGGCTAAGGAGGGCTGGTGTTGATTATTCATCCCACATGATTAATTTAATACTCAACGCACTACTTAATGAATGGTAATGCCTGAGAACTCCTTCGCTAACTCCACATTCCTCATTAAAGCAGTACCCACAAGTATGGCATTGGCGCCCTCTCTAGCCAATCTCACTGCATCATTAACACCCCTAACACCACTCTCAGCAATTATAACATTGGCCTTACTCCTAACGGCTCTAATTATTGAAATAGCCCTATCCAGGGATACTGATAAATCACCTAAATCCCTGGAGTTAATGCCAAGCATTACGTTTGGGTTGCTCTTAACGATCTCTAGGGCATCATTCTCATCATCAACCTCAATAAGGGGTTCTAAGCCCAGGTCCATGGCATAGTCCACCAAGTCCCACAGCGCATTACCACCAAGTCTCTTAATGAGTAATACTGAACTTGCACCTAGTTCCCCAGCCTCCCTGATCTGCTCCCTGCTAATTACGAAGTCCTTATACAGCACTGGCTTACCGTAATTAAGGGCTATCTTCACGAAGATAGGTGAACCGAGAAAGTATATTGGTTCAACTAATACGCTGAATCCAGTGGCGTATTGACCGACCGCGTTGAAGTAGGTCCAGGGATCAAGGTCAAGCCTAATAACGCCGCTGGGGCTCGCCCTCTTGTACTCAGCTATCAGGGCTAGGTAACCCTCGGAATTGCGTCTTTCAATTGCCCTAAGCATACCCGGAGCCCTCGCATTAACCTTAACAGCCTCAACACGCTTTTTTGTTAATTCATTAATTATGCCTAGGAAATCCACGGGTTGTGAAATAACATTATTATAAAAAGTGTTTCCTATTTATATTCCCTATATATTAATAAATATTTTCCGAACGAGAATAAGTATTAACGAACAATATATACATAAAGCTTTTAAATCCTATCAAGCAATCCCTATTGGTGGATTCCATGCCCCAATGGACATAAGGAAACCGGGCCTGGGCGCATACATAACTGCTACGTACCCAAATAAAGAAACGTTCCTAAAGGCTGTAAAATGCCTATCAGGGGTTTCAGACTTCCTCGAAATAGGAATACCAACACAAAATCCTAAGTACGATGGTCCAGTGATAAGGAAGACGCACTTCGACTCTGAGCTTAAGGGCCTAGATGCCATTAGGGTGACTAAGTATGGTGATGTACCAACAATACTCATGGGTTATATTGATGATTACGTGAACAATCTAGGGCTTGTTACTGAAACAGCCAGTGAAGTTGGAGCATCCTCAGTATTATTCCCAGACCTATTATTTGAGCACCTGGATATGCTTGAGAATTACATAAATGCCATGAGGGAATACTCACTAAGACCTACCTTCTTCATATCGAGTAATACACCATACACGTTAGTGGGTACTCTTATTAAGTACGAGCCACTATTCATATACCTAGGTCTCTACGCAGCTACGGGCATAAAACTACCACTTTATATTGAGAGGAATGTTAGGGAGGTCAGGAAGCTTGTTGACAATATCACGTTAATAGCCGGTTTCGCCATAAATACCCCAGAAATGGTTAAGCTGGTAATCAGCGCTGGCGCTGATGCCGTGGTTGTCGGCACGGCACTTGTGAATAAACTAAACGATCAAAGGGCATGTGTGGAATTCATGACAAGCCTCAGGGGTGGTTTACCATGATGATTCCCCATTACTGGTATAACATAAATGTGGATCTGCCAAAGCCATTACCACCACCCATTGATCCCTACGAAGTTGACTCCAGAATCGCATTGCTCATGAGGATACTACCCAGTGAGTTGATTGATCAGGAATTCACGCCACTTAGGTATGTGCCAATACCCGATGAGGTTAGGGAGCTCTACGAGAGGATGGGTAGACCAACACCGTTCAGGAGGGCCTATGGGCTAGAGAGGGCCTTGGGTAATGGTGTTAAGATTTACTATAAGTTTGAGGGTGCATTGCCAGCGGGCTCTCATAAGTTAAATACGGCAATACCCCAGGTTTATTATGCGATAAAGGATGGTGCTAAGGAGGTTGTTACAGAGACTGGCGCTGGTCAGTGGGGTCTCGCAGTGTCATTGGCAGCGGCATTACTAAGTGTTAAGGCTACCGTGTTCATGACGAGGAACTCATACCTCAACAAGGCACAGAGGGTTCTTTTCATGAGGACTTACGGTGCCGATGTTTATCCAAGCCCAAGCGAATTAACGAGTTTTGGTAGGGAGGCACTTAAGACCAGGCCTGATCACCCTGGTAGCCTAGGACTTGCGATTACCGAGGCCATTGAGTTCACACTAATGGGTGAGGGTAGGAAGTACATACCAGGCAGCGTATTGGGCTTCGTAGTCCTTCACCAAACAGTCATCGGGCAGGAGGTGCTACAGCAAATGCCCGAGGAGCCGGACCTAGTGATTGGTTGTGTTGGAGGTGGTAGTAACTTCAGTGGTTTCTCATTCCCAATGATAGGCGCTAAGTTGAGAAATGAGGGTTTTGAGAAGACGAGGTTCCTCGCCGTTGAATCCAGGGTAGCACCAAAGTTAACCAGCGGTAGGTACATGTATGATTTCCCAGATACTGGGGGTTTATTACCGATGGTTAAGATGCTCACCTTGGGTCATGACTACGTACCACCACCAACCCACGCAGCTGGGCTTAGGTACCATGGTGCTGCACCAAGTCTCTCAATGCTTGTTAAGGAGGGTGTTGTGGAGGCCAGGGCTTATGGTCAGGAGGAGGTTATGGAGGCGGCCAGGATATTCGCGAGGACCGAGGGTATAATACCTGCCCCAGAGTCTGCGCATGCGATAAAGGCTGCGATTGACGAGGCGAAGAGAATGCCAAAGGGATCCGTCATATTCTTCAATTTATCGGGTCATGGCCTACTGGACGTTGATGCCTACAGCAATACTAGGTGAGGTGTCATGAGGGACGTACTTGAGAAGATAGCGAGGGGGTTTGCATTGAGTGTTGATGAGGCTTATGACACCGCCAGGGGCATGTTGACTAACATTGACGAGGCGCTGTCCGCGGCAGTGCTCATGGGACTTAGAGTGAGGGGTGAAGCATCAAGTGAAATCGCAGGTTTTGCGAGAGCACTGAGGGATTACTGCATGAAAATACCAGTGAGTGAAAGGGGTAAGTACGTGGATACTGCTGGTACTGGTGGTGATGGCTTCGGCACACTCAATGCATCAACGGCAGCAGCATTAATTGCGGCTTACCTGGGCGCCCACGTGATTAAGCATGGTAATAGGAGTGTATCCTCAACATCAGGCAGCGCCGATTTTCTAGAGGCCTTGGGCTTCAATATAAACCTGCCACCTAATAAGGCGGCCGAGATGGCCACTAGGTATCGCTTCACCTTTGCCTTCGCACCTGCCTATCACCCAGCCATGAAGAATGTAATGCCGGTTAGGAAGAAGTTGGGTATAAGGACAATATTTAACTTGGTCGGTCCATTGGCAAACCCCGCATTACTAACTAGGCAATTAATTGGTGTTGCTGAGGCCGCGCTCATGGATAGGATGGCCGAGGCAGCATTAATGCTTGGTTATGAGCATGCCGTGCTAATACATGGAGAACCCGGTATTGATGAGGTCTCGGTTTTCGGAAGAACAGAAGTGGCGGAGGTCAGGGGAGGGAGGATTGATAAGTACTTCATTGAGCCCAGGGACCTAGGGTTAAGAACTCATGATATAAGGGATGTCAGGGTTTCAAGCCCATTGGAGAGCGTTGAGAAGACGAGACGCGCAGTTTCAAGTGGGGATAGGGCGGCCAGGGACTTCATAATCGCAAACACCGCATTCACACTTTACATTGCAGGCGTTGTTAAGGATATTAGGGATGGTGTTGAGTACGTAGAGACCAACCTAAATGATGAGTTCTGGGACTACGTTAATGAATTAGCTAGGGTGAGCAAATCATGACACTACTAAAGATTTGCGGAGTTGCAAGTCAGAGGGACGCTGTGATGGCTAGTAAGTATGCTGATTATGTTGGTGTGATTGTACATTCAAGCGTGCCAACACCTAGGCTGGTTGATCGCGGTAGGGCTAGGGAAATAATTAATGCAGTTAGGGGTGTTAGGACAGTGGGTGTTGTTGAGGGATTAGACGTGGCCAGTGCGATTAAGTTGGTTGGTGAACTTGGCTTTGATGTTGTTCAATATCATGGAGATACAACCGTAACAGACGAAGCCATTGACCTACTTAATCAACATGGTATTAGGTTAGCCCTGGCAATGGCGTATGCGGGTGATGATTTCATCATCGAGAAAGCCCTCGATATAGCCCCCAGGAATTATATTGAGTATGTGCTCATAGATGCACCTAAGGTTGGGTTTAGGACGTATGAGCACGGGCTTAAGATACCACTCAGTGTAATTAGGAGGGTTGGTGGTGTACCCAAGGTTGGCATTGCCGGTGGTATAAACCCAAGTAATGCACCCATTGTGGTTAGTTATAAGCCCTACCTGGTGGATGTGAGTTCTGGTGTTGAGAAAAAACCTGGAGTTAAGGATGGGGATTTGGTGAGGAGGATTGCGGAGGTGGTTAAGGGTGTCAAGTGTTAGGAAGGTACCGATTCAATACCTACCAAGGCCCAGGGAGTTGATCAATCAATTACTTAAGTCTGGTGAGGATTTCGCAATACTCCTTGAGAGTGGGCCAGGCTTTCCCGAGAGGTCTAGGTATACGATAGTTGCCTGGGGTGTATCGAGGCGTTTAGTGGTTGATTGGGATGATGACCTATACGGAGAATTGAAGGATTTAACAAGGAAACTCGGTAAATTTGAGAGTGGTGATATAGTCCTTGGCTACCTCTCGTACGAGGCAGTGATCCATATGGAACCATACCTAAGGAATTACCTGAGAAGGCCGCAATGGCCTATCGCCGAATTCTTTATACCAAGCAATGTGGTCATTTATGATAACCTCCTGGGTAGGGGCTACGTTAGGGGTGAATTACCGAGTAAGGACATTATGGATGTGGGTAATTTCGAGGTTATTGGTAGGATTGGGGGTACTAGGAAGGAGGATTTCACTAGGTGGGTTGAGAATTCACTTGAGGATATAAGGAATGGCGAGGTTTTCCAAATAGTCCTGTCTAGGTATGAGGACTACTCCGTGAAGGGTGACATAATGAACCTCTACATTAGGCTTGCGGACCTAAATCCATCACCATACATGTACATTGCCAAGTTCAGTGATAAGTACATAGTGGGAACAAGCCCCGAGTTATTGATTAAGGTTGATGGTGATAGGGTGGAGACACATCCAATAGCTGGGACGAGACCGAGGGGTAAGGACCCAATTGATGACCTAAGACTTGAGGAGGAGTTGATCAATAGTATTAAGGATAGGGCTGAGCACGTGATGCTCGTTGACCTGGCGAGGAACGACATTGGCAGGGTGTGTAGACTCGGTACTGTTAGGGTTAAGGAGCTGTACGCAATTGAGAAGTACCAAAGCGTACAGCACCTTGTCTCCAGGGTTGAGGGTATACTGGAACATGGTAATGACATTGTTGATGCCTTATTCGCAACTTTTCCCGCAGGTACCGTTAGTGGCGCACCGAAACCGAGGGCGATGGAATTAATCGCGAAGTATGAGGATGTGGCTCGGGGTCCATATGCGGGTGCCATAGGGCTATTGCATGGTTATGGCGGTGAATTCGCAATAATGATCAGGACATTATTCCTTCTTAATAATATAGTAAGGATACAGGCAGGGGCTGGTATTGTGTATGACTCAGTTCCAGAGCTTGAGTTCCGGGAGACCGAGCATAAACTAGGTAGTCTGAAGACTGCTATGGGGGTGGTTTAGGTGGATCTTGTGGTTATTATTGATAATTACGATTCATTCACATATAATATTGCTCAATATGTGGGTGAACTCGGAGCCAAGCCACTGGTTTTTAGGAATGATGAGGTTACGGTTAAGGTAATCGAGAGATTAAGACCAAGCGGCATAATAATATCACCAGGCCCCGGCAATCCACTTAACCCCAGGGATGTTGGTGTTTCCAGGGACGTTATTCTACACTTCAAGGATAAACTACCTATTTTGGGTATTTGCCTTGGTCATCAATTGATTGGTGTCACCTTTGGCGCTAGGATTAGGATCGCCGAAACGATAAAGCACGGTAAGACAAGTATCATTAGGTTGATAAATCCATCACCAATATTCCAGGAATTACCGGAGAGAATTGAGGGTATGAGGTATCACAGCTTGGTCATTGATGACGTACCCAATGAGTTAATCGTTACGGCGGTTTCAGAGGATGATAATGAGGTCATGGCAATACAGCATAGGAATTACCCGATATTTGGCACTCAATTCCACCCAGAGAGCATAGGAACTCCAATGGGCAAGAAAATACTAAAGAACTTCCTTTCACTAGGATGAAAATACGTATCCATCAATAATCATAATAAAACCATCAACAATAATATATTGCGAATGGTTAATTCACCTCTTGGGATTACGGGTTTTTGGGAGTACAGGGTATTTGGAAATTGAATAAAGACTAAATACTTAAAAAATAAAGCTATTTAATCTAATTAGTGCTTGACCCAGGCTTTATAATTAAGGTCATAATAATTAGTGCCTCGGGTGCCTTGGCGCCCGGCCCACTCACGGCATCAGCAGTCAGCCTTGGTGCGCGCGTAGGCTGGAGGGCAGGCTTAAATGAGGCTGTTGGGCATATGACGGTTGAATTACCACTAGTCATTACAATAGCCTATGGCCTTCATTGCATCTTCCAAATACCCATTGTTAGTACGGTATTCGGCATTATTGGCGGTGCCTTCCTACTATTCTTCGCCTACCTAACACTTAAGGATGCCCTTAGGAGTAATTTCAGCATAAGTGATGTGCCTAAGTATAGCTCAGCAATAATAACCGGCGCTGCATTATCACTGTTCAATCCATATTTCATCGCCTGGTGGATTGGTGTCGGCACACCCCTAATAATGGAGGCCTTTCAATCAATGTACTTAATCGGCATAGCAATACTGTATGTTTCACACGTGTGGCTTGACTACGCATGGTTAACGTTAATGGCATCCCTTGGTTCCGTCAGTAGGTTGAAGGTCTCGGTATACAGGGCATTATTAATAATACTTGCAATAGCAATAGCCAATTTCGGAATATCAATGATAATATCCCTAGTTAAATCCCTATGATACTATCAAGTAACAACTGCATTACTGCACCAACATGGGTGGTGAAATTCCCCCTTACTCAATGCCATTTGATGATCAGTCCTAGTTATTGGTAACATACGAGGAATAACACGTGCTTTGGAGAGTCATGTGGAAATAATTAGTGATTTCAAAATTAATATTTCTCATAAACCTGCCTTCAACACCTTGACCTCTTTTATCAATTCCTCTTTGTTGTCTTTATCGAAAGCCTTTTATTTAGGGATTGAACTTAGTAATTAAGATGCCAAGTCCAAAGCCCGTTGATGGTCTTCCCTACAGGACCAAGATATACGTCAATAACCAGGTGCTTCTGCCTGCAAGGCTTGTTAGGGCCTTGGGCATTGACTGGGTTAGGTATGCCGATATAACAATTAGGCATAATGGTGAAGTGATTACGTTGAGGAAGACCCTCCTCCTTAGGACTAGGCATACCGCATCTAGGCAATTCACAATACCCAGGGAAGTAAGGGAGAAGTATGGTGTAATGCCGTTGGATGAAGTAGAGATACTTGATGTAAGGCCCTTAAGGATTAAGGAGGTTAGCACTGAACAGGTAATTAATGGAAGGATTAGGGAATAACTACTTTAAACTAAATTAATAGGAATATAGCGCCTAATGCGGCAATGCGTTCTCCAGGGTCTTCATTACCGTGTTATTCATATACTCCTCATTTAGGTAGGTCAATTTACCGTGAAGTATTGTCGCGACTACGGCAATATCAACCTCAAAACCCTTAAACGGCGAGAACTTAGCCCTAGACCTAAACTTCTCGGGCTCTATCCTATGCCTAGCCTTTGTATTTATTATTGCTAGGTCAGCGCATGAGCCTTGCCTAATCCCTATATTAAGTCCAAGGAACTTGGCCGGCCTCTCCTGAATGGCTCTCATTACTGTGCCTAGGTCCGTGAATCCACGACGCCACAGCGTAAGTAATAATGGTGCCGTTGTTTCAAGACCAACAATACCCGGTGGTGCCTCATCATAGGGCTTATCCTTCTCCCAATCCGCATGTGGTGCGTGATCACTAGCCACAATGGGTATTTCACCCCTAACGAACATTGCCAGTAACTCCCTCCTCGTTGGCTCATCCCTAAGCGGTGGATTAACCTTGCAATAGGCAGGTTTCTCAGCCCGGGCAAGGCACTCCTCCTGACTCAGGAGCATGTGGTGTGGGGTTACATCGAAGGTTATGTCGAGACCACTTGACTTAATTATACCTATTGATTGAGGGAGCGTTAGGTGTGTTATGTGGGTCTTCGTACCATACCTATACACCAACCTAATAACATTGTGTATGCAGGCCAATTCAGCCCTCGGGTTCCTAATCACGTTGTGATGCTCAAAATCCCTAGGCCCACTATACTGATTAATAATTAATGAGTCCTCACAATGCATTATGATTGGTATACCAACCCTAGCAGCCTCCTTAAATAGGGCTTCCAGGTATTGATCACCGCCATACTCAGCAACTTCCTCGGGAAGTACCTCACCAATGGCGTAGGCACCATTATCAAGCGCCTCCTTAAGCACCGACAGCTCCTGGGGAGCACCAAAATAATGCCTAATGTGCATACCAGTCTTTCTATTAAACTCCTCAATCTTCCTCCTCAATAACTCCACCGTCTTTATTGGAGGTTTCGTATTGGGCATGTCACCAACAGCCACATAACCACCGGCCAATGCAGCCTGCGACCCGCTAACAGCATCCTCCTTATAGGATAGATCGAAATCCCTGAAGTGCACGTGGATGTCCACAAGGCCAGGAAGCACAATATATTGACTGGGTAATTCCACCCTATTCTCGGTCTCAACTGGTTCATTACCCACGTAGGCTATCTCACTACCAGTAATACCTATGTAGACCTCCTTAACACTACCCCTTACATAAGCCCTAGCCCTAATTAACGTATTAACCCTGGAAATACTCATTATGAATAATTACAAGCCCTTAATTATAAGTTATCCACTGCCCTGCTTATGCATTCAATTTCACTACCTCCCTAAAGAACCTTTCATAACCCATGGACTCAATCATCTTAACAACCCCCTCCCCACCAACGTGAACCACGGAACCCCTAGCCATCACAATGACGCGGGTAGGCTTAACGTAATGAAGTATTTCCGCATGATGCGTGGTGACTAGTATTGCCGTACCCTCCTGGGCAAGCCTAGCTATTGACCTACCTATTATGGCTATACCATCAACATCAAGACCCGAATCAGGTTCATCAAGCATGGCTACCTTAGGCCTGTACATAAGGAGTTGAAGCATCTCAGCCCTCTTAGACTCACCACCACTAAATCCAGCATGCACACCCCTCGTCAAATGCTCAGGCCTTAGACCAAGCTCCGTGGTTAGCTTCGTCATTTCAGCAATGGCCTGCGGTGGCGGTGGATCAGTTATGCGCTTGCCAGCCTTCTTATTTAGCATTGCAGTTATTAAAGTCGATAATCTAACCTCAGGGACGGGAGTGGGGCTCTGCAGGGCAAGCAATACACCCCTCTGAACCCTCTCTTCAGGGTATAGCTTTAGTATTGACTCGCCATCAAGCCTAATGTCACCATTGACCACATTATACCTCGGATGACCAGCAATTGTTAGGAAGAGTGTGGTCTTTCCACTACCGTTTGGCCCCATTATGGCAACAACCTCCCCTGACTCAACGGTTAGGTTAACATTGTTTAGTATCCTCTTACCATCAACCTCAACACTTAGATTAATCACATCAAGCCTTGCCATTATTGGTCGCGTAACCTCTGTGACACTGATTAAAAACTTTTCGGCAGTGTCTATGTGAACCAATCAATAGAAAGCTTAATAGTTATGTAAAATTATAACGCTATCTAGGAATAATCATGAGTAGGGATGGCGTTAAACTCGAGATCGCAAGGACGGGCGAGCTCTCGAGCATATTGGGCCATGCAAGGCCCATCAAGTGGGAGGTAGAGATTAGGGGTAGGATTACTAAGGATATGATTGAGGAAATTAGTAGGATTAAGGGTGAGCCTGATTGGATGAGGAGGCTTAGGCTTAGGGCCCTTGAAATGTTCGAGAGACAACCCTGGCCTAACTGGCTTCCCCTGGAGGGTAACATTGACCTTGAGTCTCTCGTTTTATATGCAAAGCCAAGTGTTGAGAGGGCTAGGTCATGGGATGAATTACCCAGGGAGTTGAGGGAGTATTATGAGGCGCTTAAGATACCTGAACTCGAGGCTAAGGTTTTGTCTGGGGTTATTGGGCAGGTTGATGGTGGGATTACTTACGAGAGCATTAAGAAGGATCTTGAGAGGGCTGGGGTCATTGCGATGAGCATGGATGAGGCTGTTAAGAGGTATCCTGACCTAGTAAAGCAGTACTTCGCTAGGGTTTTTCCACCGGAGTATAAGTTCGCGTCGTTAAACATAGCCCTTTGGGGTGGTGGTGTTTTTGTTTATGTGCCGCCTGGTGTCCATGTTAAGATGCCCATTGAACTAGTCATACTAATAAGTAGTGCTGGTGTTGGGCAGTTTGAGCATTCACTAATTGTTGTTGGTGAGGGCGCAAGTGCTGAGTTCATAGTTGCCTGCGCAGCACCAGTATTCACTGGGCTTAGTCTTCATGATGGTATGACCGAGGCATACATACACAGGGGCGCTAGGGTTAGGCTCATAGACCTAAAGAACTGGAGTAAGGATGTTATTTACTTTGGCAATAATAGGGCTATTATTGAGGATAACGCGAGTGTTGATTGGTTGAGTGGTTCCCTGGGTGGTAAGGTAACGATTGTGTACCCAATGAGTGTTCTTAAGGGTGTTAATGCGAGGACGACAATAACAAGTGTTGCCCTTGCTAATGGGCCAACGTGGAAGGAGGAGGGGGCCAAGGTATTCCATAGTGCACCGCACACGTATAGTAAGGTTGTTAGTAAGGGCGTTAGTCTCAACGGCGGTACTTCAGTGTATAGGGGTCTCGTGTATGTTAGGGACGGAGCCAGATACGCTAAGTCCTCTGTCAGTTGTGAATCACTTATTCTGGATGATAATTCCAAGGCTTACACAATACCCCATGAGCAGGTTTTTGAGGAGACGGCAACCGTGACTCACGAGGCCTATACTGGGAGGATTGGTGAGGATAAGTTGTTCTACCTACGTAGTCGCGGCCTTAGTGAGGAGGAGGCCCGTAGCCTAATAGTCCTTGGTTATTTCCATGACGTTATGATTAACCTACCCGTTGAATACATGTCCATTTTCAATAAGGCCATTGAGCTTGAGCTATCGAGGATGGGCGGTGTTGGGTAGTTCATTATATTTTATTTCCCGGAACCGGTTTTTAAAGAACCACAGTAGAGGAGTTCGGTGACACTGATGGTTAGTGAATCGACAGAGTCTTTGAAGACCGTTATTGAGAAAAGCTCAGTTGAGGAGTTACTTGGGCCGGAAATGGAGAGGTTGCCCTGGGAGGCCGTCATTAGGGGTAGGATTACTAAGGATATGATTGAGGAAATTAGTAGGATTAAGGGTGAGCCTGATTGGATGAGGAGGCTTAGGCTTAGGGCCCTTGAAATGTTCGAGAAGTTGCCAGAGCCTAAGTGGTTGCCTATTAAGGAGGAGATTGACCTGGAGTCCCTGGTGCTCTATGCCAAACCCAGTGTGGAGAAGGCTGGGTCTTGGGACGACGTACCCAAGGAGATTAGAAAGTACTATGAGGCCTTAGGCATGCCTGAACTCGAGGCCAGGGTGCTGGCTGGATTACTTGGCCAATTTGATTCTGAGGTTGTTTACCTACATGTAAAGAAGTACCTTGAGGAGAAGGGGGCTGTGGTGACCACAATGGATGAGGCTGTTAAGAGGTATCCTGACCTAGTAAAGCAGTACTTCTCAAGAATATTCCCACCTGGCGAGCACAAGTTTGCGGCGTTGCATGTTGCTTTATGGAGTGGCGGTACATTCGTCTATGTACCACCTGGTGTCAAGCTCGACATGCCCATAGAATCCTTCTTCCTAATAGGTAGTTCTGGTGAAGGTCAGTTCGAGCACTCATTAATAATTGCTGATGAGGGCGCAAGTGTTGAGTGGCTTGAGGGTTGCGCAGCTCCCGTTTACAAGGGCTTTAGTTTCCATGATGGTATGGTTGAGGGCTATGCAGCGAGGAATGCCCACCTAAGGATTAACACAATACAGAACTGGAGTAGGAACATTATTAATTTTAATAATAAGAGGGCGTTGGCCATGGAGAACTCGACGGTTGAGTGGGTTGAGGGTAGCCTAGGTAGTAAAGTTAGTTATACGTACCCAAGCACGGTACTCAAGGGTGAGGGTGCCAGGACGAGCATTATAGGCGTTACCATAGCCAATGGGCCATTCTGGAAGGAGAATGGGGCTAAGGCATACCATGATGCACCAAGGACTTCAAGCAAGATTGTTAATAAGAGCGTAAGTATTAATGGAGGCACAGTGGTTTATAGGGGTCTGGTTTATGTTAGGGAGGGCGCTAAGTACACGAGATCCTCAGTATCATGCGACTCATTAATACTTGATGATAAGTCAAGGGCCTACACAATACCCCACGACCAAGTGTTTGAGGATACTGCCACAGTTACCCACGAAGCCTATACAGGAAGAATAAGCGAGGACAAGTTGTTCTACCTACGTAGCCGTGGTTTCGATGAGGGAACCGCCAGGAGCCTGATAGTGCTTGGTTTTATCCAGGACATAACCGTTCGCCTACCCACTGAGTACGCAATGACGCTAAATAGGGTTATTGAACTCGAATTCAGTAAGTTATCTAAGGTAGGATGACTTAAAAGGCTAGGTAAAAACTAGGTGGTCTTGAATGGTTAAGTGGCTTGATGAATTGAAGCTTAGGGCTAGGGAGATTGCCCAGAAAATACCCTACCAACAAATTAAGGATTCACCGTCAGTTAAGTACTACACGGACTGGAGCGCCTTTGAGAAGTGTAGTGACCCAACCATGGAGGCTCTTCCCACTCCATTGATCACCAATATGCCCTATGAACCCAATATTGTATCGGTAAATGGTGGTATAGGCATTACGAAGATACCA
The DNA here is from genome assembly GCF_049966235.1 of Vulcanisaeta sp. NCBI lineage: Archaea > Thermoproteati > Thermoproteota > Thermoprotei > Thermoproteales > Thermoproteaceae > Vulcanisaeta > Vulcanisaeta sp. The sequence goes on along the minus strand of NZ_JBMFVA010000008.1, from coordinate 3,476 downwards.
AGAGGTACCCACGTGATGAGCATTAACGAAATAGGTGAGGAACTAGGTAAATTACTATTTAGGTCAATTGATATTTCTGAGTCAAGGGCCATTGCTAGGCATGTTGCCAACCTCGTGAATGGCGCATACGTGGAGATTAATGAGGATTTAAACGAACCGCTCAGAATAGGCATTATAGCCTCCATAGAGAAGCCCATGCTATTACCAACACATTACACGGTGCTTGTTAATGATGGCGTCACAGCATCACTTGGCCTATTCACAATTGGTTCTGGGGGTTGCCCATCAACCACGGTCGAGGTCTACCTAGGTAGGGGTTCTAAATTGAATGTATTATTCACGGACGTTCATGAGCAAGTCCCTGCATATGCATTGATTAAGGTCATCGCTGGTGAGGAATCATCAATAAATGCCCGCTCATTAATAATGGGAGGCTCAATGAACCACCATAGAGAGGACTACTTACTCCAGGGCAGGAAAAGCAATCTAAACCATCTAGGCCTTGAGATTGGTTATGGAGCCTCAAGGATTGATTACCAAATCAATGCGGTACACACTGGTGAGTATGGAACGAGTTACTCAAGGGTACTGGGGATAGCCAGGGATAAGTCCTTCATAATACATAGGGCTCTGGGCAGGATAATGAATAGCGCAAGGTGGAGTGACACGAGCGTTGAGGGCAAGGTCTTCGTGATGAATGAGGGCGCCTACGCAGCCTCGGTGCCAATAATAATGGTCGATACTGGTGATGTTAATGGGGCTAGGCACAGCGCGGCTGATGCCTCACCAGACGAGGACCAGGTTAATTACCTGAGGCTTAGGGGTATTAGTAAGGATGAGGTTACGGACCTAATAATACATGAGGTTGTCTCTCAATTCATTGAGTCACTACCCAGGGAGTACGCGGTTGATGCTGAGGCCATTAGATCACTAATAATGAGTAAGATAGTGATTAAGGACTAGGTGCGTTACTCACGTATTGCCTCAATACATGCAAAGCCAAATCGCTCTGCCTCACTTAACTTAACGAATTTGGGTTCCTCAAAGTACTCACCAACTCCCCTGGACAGTACGGCAACGACCCTATCACTCACTGAGAACCCAAGGGGCTCCAGGGTTCTCTTAATCTCATTAACGGTGTAGAAATGAGCTGCTCGGTAAAACCTATGCCCCTTCCTACCTAATTCCATGTAGTACCTGCCGTGATCACTATCCCTAGGCACAATACAGGTTATTAACCTACCGCCTGGCCTGAGTATTCTGTGAACCTCAGTAAGGGTTTTCCTCGGATCATCAAGGAAGCATATGGTCACCACAATAACCGTGTAATCAAAGGATGAATCTCTGAGGGGCATGGACTCACCAACACCAACCATAACATCAATACCCCTATCCCTAGCTAACTCGGCCATTGCAATGGCGGGCTCTAGACCCATTGGTATACCAACCCTACCTGCAAAGAACCCGCTACCAACACCAATCTCAATGCCAAGGCCCTTAGGCACCAGCATTGAGACTGCCTTAATCTCGGACTCTGCCGTATCCACGTGCTTCACGTACCAATTATCGTAATCCCTAGCGTATTTATTGAATATTGGTATTGATGACAGAGCCATCACCCATACGTATCAAGCGTTATTTCAGCAATATCATAACTATACTCGGAGACCCTCCTAATACTCTCCACAATCATCATCAACCTACCACCAATATCAACGTGAAGTCCACTGCCATAAATTGACTTAATAACCTCAAGGCTCTTACTCCTCATGGCAATCCTCCTATCCAGGACCTCCATGGCTTCATCAACATCACCATTTATAAAGGACATAACGGACTTCCTAAGTATATCTACGGAGTTTAGACCAAGTTCAACAACATCCCTCACTATTGGTAAATCACTTAATTTACAACATGATTGATACGCCTCACTAATTATTTGGGCAATCCTCCATGAATGATCACCAGACCTCTCTATCGACTTAGAAACCATTAGTGCATTCACAAGCTCCCTGGAACTATTAACCTCCAATCTAGAGAGTATTGATTGGTCGGTGATGCCCATCATCACCAACCTCTCAATGAGTAGGTATAACCTATCAACCTCATTGTCCCTATCAATTATGTCCCCAGGATCGAGGCTCGAACCACTGAGTATGTCGAGTGAGTCCTTAAACATGCCAAGCACTGTTAATATCATCCTATTTAGCAGCCTCCTAATGGGTACCTCGGGCGCCGGTGTTACGAATCTAAACACCACGTAATTATTATCCTCCTCAATAACCTCAGCACCAGAAATCCTCTCCTTAACTAACTCCTTAACCTCCTCCTTAATACCAACATACTTACCAAGCCTAACCCTAACCTCATCAACACCCCTTAGGTAATGGGTTATTAACTTCCTAAGTACGTACTCAGGGTTCTCCCTATCAACCTCAACAACATTGTTAATACCGGAACCACGGGCTAGACGGCCTATGGGTATTACGGCAATGTGATCACCCATAAAACGCAGTAGAACGTGGGAACCAGCACTAATGCCCAGGGCGGAGACCCACTTCTTGGGTATTGTAATGGCTATTGAAGACCTACCCGAAACCACAACCTTCCTAACCTCCTCCTCAACCATCACTCTCAATAATTACAGCCCTGTACTAAGCATAATAAATTTACTTTTCCTCAAAGAAAGAAAAATACCTAGATTTTAGTGATTCTCGACACTAAGGGGTGTATCAGCCCCACGTTGGTGAGCTTGACTTTGACGAGCTACTTGATGATTGTTGGGAGGAACTTGTCGTGGTTGAGTTTGTTGTTGTGCTCTGTGTTGTGGATGATGAAGACGTTGTTGATGGTGTACTTGAACTGTTGGAGCTGGAGGACTGCTGAGGTGGGCTTATGGATGAGGGAGTTGTTGAGGATTGTTGGGTTGAGGATGACGTGTTTGAGCTACTTGATGATGATGCTCCCCAGGTCGGTGTTGATTGGGATTGAGTATGCGCGGTGTTGCTGCTACTGCTCACGGATTTTCCAGTGGGTATGTAGTAACCGTACACGAATATCACAGCGCCCATTATCAGTATCACTATTGATAATGCCAGTATTACCGTATTACCTGCTGTACCATGGCCTTGGGATTAATAGGGTTAGGGCTATAGTGCCCGCCTTAGTCATAGCCCTAGCAATAATCAGCCTAATTAATTATTCGGGGTTTTACCTAATAACGATATACCCATCGGTGGCCGACCTATACCTAACGCTATTCATAGTTATGGTGGCATCAATAGGGTACCTGAGGGGTTGGTACGTGGTACCGTCAATAATAGCCTCAGGGCTAATGCTCTACGGAGAGTATACGGTGATTTCAGAGGCCCACGGACTCTACCTATACGAGGTCATTGCGGCTTTGGTGATACCCATAGTCATAGGTCTAGTATTTAGGAGGGTCCGCTGGGGCGTGTTACGTGAGGTAAGCGGTT
>NZ_JBMFVA010000007.1:0-81587 GCF_049966235.1 Vulcanisaeta sp. | reverse complement strand
AGTCATTAACCTGAGCCATAGCCAATTAAACAACTCAATGCATGGATTCTTTAAAAACCTTCCCATTTTATTAGAAAAAATTAAATAGAGTTCAGCGAAAGTTTCGGCTCACCCACCGGTTTTATTGAACCACCGAAATAATGGATAGGCTCGAGCCAACAAACCACCCATGAGCGGTGAGCACCATCAAGAATTGCTTGAGTAACCCCAACAAAACCATAGGCATTGTCTAAGCAACCCACGCATTAACCTGAATTTTTACCAGCAGGCGCCTATAGGAGCTGCGCGAACAAAATTCTACAAAACCTGAACAACCCCCAGAGGATTTTCGCAATTAGTGCGGGCCTACGCACGCACAGGCGCCCAATACCACAAGTTTTTTAAATTATCAATTTATTTTAAACCTCGATGAGCGGGGAAACATACTTAGAGGAGGTGTAACTACTATACCTTCCTCGCCCGTGCATTCGCGGACATTAAGAAATGACGTATTCACAGTATAGCATTCACTAGTTTTTGATAAAATCATCGTGATAAGTAATACCCAATCACTTTTTGATGGATTTCAATCTCTATTAATTATTCACTTATGTGTTTACGTAGTGCGAATAATATTCCCAGTGTTATTATTAGTACCATGAATGATGTTACGTATTCAAGGTTTGTTGGTAATACGAAGATACCGCCTCTCTTAAGACCTGATAGGAGCATTCTGTATGCTAGGTATGAGAATATTGAGAGTAGTAGTATTTTTATTGTGGATCCCCTGGCCCTGGGTAGTATGTGTGTTGATATGTTTGCACCAATGACGATCCCAACCACGGAAGCCATGGCCATGAATGGCTGTATATAACCAAAGAACCAGTAGAGCGTTCCACTGGTTGCAGCCGTAACCCCCACTATTAGATTACTGGTTGCTGAGGCAACCTTTATCGGCAGTTCCGCGGCCCAGTACAGGGCTAGCATGTTTATTGGCCCACCTCCAATCCCAAGGAGACCCGATATCACGCCTCCAAATAGCATTACTCCCCATGCCTTGAGTAAATTGCTTCTTCGTATTCCATAGTTCACATAAACCTTTAATGCTTGGTCCAGGTAGGACCCGGTGACTACGTAGGAATCCTTTACGTCTACTGGTAACGCTGTTAACACGTGCTGCCTGGGTTTTGCCACGAGTACCATGGCCATGTACATAATACCACTAAACACTAGGTAGAGAATCCAGTTATAGCCTGAGCTTATTATGTGGTAAGCCATCAATGATCCTATTATGGCTCCGGTGGTGCCTGCGGAGGATAATGCTATAAACACCCTAGTGTTTGGTAAGCCCATTCTTAGGAACCTGGAGCCAGCCATTATTGATGTGGATATTGCGGATACAAGACTAATGCCGGCGGAGTACTGTATTGGTAGGTTTAGTAATATTGTTAATAATGGCGTTAGTATAACGGCCCCACCAAGCCCAAGTAGTCCACCGAGCATGCCGGCTCCTAATCCACAAACTGCTATTAATCCCAGGGTTGCCAGGGCTTGAGTAACTACGTACATTTTAATCGCCTCATTTATGGAGTACTATTATTGGGAGCACGAATATTGCAAGGAATAAGTTAACCAGCGTTATTGCTGCAAGCACCGTATATAATATATCCCTCTCCATGGCAAACCTAGCGAGGTTTAGTGCAACCATTATCACTGGTATTGCTATTAAGACCAATAACCCTGTTAGCATTAGGCTTAGCCCATCAAGCCTTAAATCACCAGCAACAACGCTCATTATTGATATTGCTGATGTATCAACATGGCCGTTGGGATCAATAATCCTATTAAGCGGCATTCCTAATCCGCCACCATGAACAAAGACGAGAACGAGACCCAGGATTAGTAGTGCGATGCTTATGAAGACGCCATACTTAAGGAGATTACTCGTTATATTTATGAACTTAAGTTCAGTCCTTCCCGGATTCTCCTGCTGAGCCTGGTAAATACTTAGCGTCATGTCTTGAGTTTCCTGGTACTTATACGTGAATACAAAGTAGAGGGAAATTATTATTATTGATGCGAATATTGCAGCCATTATGTTTCTCTCCATTGATGTTATTGGCAATATACCCTCCCTACCGAGGCCCCTGAGAACCATCCTAAAGCCTAGATAAGCTAATATCGATACGAAGACCCACCTGATCTGCCTATTGGTCACGTACATAAGCATCCTCGTACCAATCCTCGAACCTAGCAGAACCCCGATTGCCGTGCATGCGGCTATGAATGGGCTTATGTACCCAAAGAACCAATACAGCGAGCCACTGGTTGCCGCCGTTACTCCTATCATGAAGTTGCTCGTTGTTGTGCTCACCTTCATGGGTAGGTTCATGCCCCAGTCCATCCCGAGGACTTTAAGCGCGCCACTACCAATACCCAACAAACCACTAATAAAACCCGCAAAGAACATTATCAATTCGCCGAGCCACCAACGAACACCCCAATACTTATACCAAATCTTTAGTGCTGGATCATAGCACACCCCATAGAGCTTAAAGACCTTAGTTGTTCGATCTGGATTCCTTGGCGGTGGAAGTTCGCAAGTGCTTCTCTGTACGGTGGGTACTATTGATGCCAGCAGGACAACGCCGAATATTACGTATATGACCCAGGTAAGGCCGTGTGCATATACGAAATTTGCTGTTAGTGAGCCTATTATTGCACCCGTGGTTGTTGCAGTGACTAGGCTAATGCCTATCCTATCATTAGCTAGTCTCTTCTTAACGTACACGCTGGCTGAGCCAGCCGATGTGGATATTGTTGATATTAACGCGGAGCCCGTGGCATATATTATTGGTATACTTAGGAATAGTGTTAGTACTGGTGTCAAGACAACGCCTCCACCAAGCCCAGCCAAGGCACCGAGTAAACCAGCTACAATACCTGCAATTATGAACTCCAGCATTTTCAATAGATCAAATATTACGGTGATCATCAGTCAAAAACTTGACTTCACGATATATAAACATTATTACACGATACAATACACTAAACGAGAAATAATTTAGTAATTATATCGTAAATAAATGAATATTTTTAACATAATAACATATTTTTATTAATAAATATTTATAAATGACTAATAATTAAGGAAACTGAATATAAAAATATACAATTGTTTTAATGGTGTATAATAATTAGCGTTACCTTGATATACCTAACCTGCCAAGCATTAATTTAGCTCTATCATTAATTGCAAAATTAACAAATAAGCAATAGAGTGCTACCGCCGCGAATTCCTGCCAGGTTATTGGTGTTAATAAATGACCCCATGGACCCGGCAATCCCGTTAATGCTATAAACGCTACCACAACCATATCTATTACTGATGCTATTGTTAGCCACTTACCTGGTCTTGATACCCAGAATGGCCCTCTCTCCCTAACTATGAATGGTGTTAGTACTCCCATGTACATAATCGCCGTGAAGTAATACGTATGTAACACATGTACGTTGCCTATGTGGAAGTAATCAAGAGCTAGGAACAATAGACCGAACATCTCGGCTACAGTAAATATCCCAAGTCCAACACCTAACTTTACAAGTTTAGGTACGTCCCACTTCTCCGGCGTTGGTGAGCCTTTGGCATTATCCGTGGATAAGGATATGGTCACGAAATCAATCAAAAATAGGAAAAGCGTTACGTCAAGCGCAGAGACTGCATATATTGGGTTGTGCCAAAATAGAGCTGAGATTATGAAGGCCAGGGTTACGAAAACAGCTATTTCAAATGTTTTAACAACCTTATTGAGTATCCATGTGATGATCCTCTGGAATGTTGACCTGCCAATCCTAACGAGCTCCACAATACCCGAAAGTCCCTCAACAGTCAGAACAACACTAGCCGCCGCCTTAGCCACATCAGTCGCGTTACTAACGGCTATACCAACCTCGGCCTGTTTAAGGGCTGGTGAGTCATTAACACCATCACCAGTCATACCAACTATTTGCCTACTTGCCTGCAGGCTTTTCACGATGAAGTACTTATCCTCCGGGTAAATCTCAGCAAATACATCAGCCTCCTCAGCAAGTTTAGCTGCCTTCTGCGGTTCTTTCTCAAGTAATTCCTTTAGTTCTTTACCGGACATCACATTCTCGCCAAGGCCGATGATCTTAGCTATTTCCCTGGCAATGGGCTTAGCATCACCGGTCAGCATCTTAACCCTAACACCCAAATTCCTAAGCTCCTGGATTAGCTTAGGAGTGTCCTCTCTAGGTATGTCATATAATGCCACGAGGCCAACCATCTCCCAGTGATCACCATCCTCAGACTTAGCCACACCCAGCGTCCTATAGCCACTTGCCGCAAAGGAATTCATAATACTTTCAACATCCTCACCCAACTTTATCCTGCATAAATCCTCAGCTAATGTCCTAACGGCACCCTTAGTAACCCTAAATATGCGACCACCATTATTTCTATCCACAACCAAGGCCTCTGTGCGCCTCGTTGATGGATCAAAGGGCTTGAACTCCTTAACCTCGAAATCATTAATTAGTAATTTTCTTTCCTTCGCAGCCCTTATGAAGGCCAGGTCTATTGGGTCTTGATTAGCCTCTTGACTCGCTAATGCACCATAAAGTAATACTTCATTCTCAGAGTAACCTTTCATGGGAACAACATGAGTAACTGTTAACCTATTGTAGGTTAGGGTTCCCGTCTTATCCGCGCATAATACTGTCATAGATGCTGAGTCCTCAACGGCACTGAGCTTCGTTATTAATGCACCCTTCCTAGCCATTTCCTGAGCTCCAACGGCCATGGTTACCGTGAACATGGCGGGTAGCGCAACTGGTACTGCGAATACGATTAGCATTATTGCCAGGGGCAGTACGTAGTCCGCCAGAAACATTAGACTGTGTAGGTAGAAGTAGGTTAATGGGAACATGACTATTACGAGAATGGAAACCATAATTAGCAAGGCCGAGACGACTTTAGATATTATCTCTTCCATATGTAACTTAGGCCTAGCTGTTTGAACTAGTTGTACTGTCTTTCCAAAGTACGTATTTAACCCAGTCCTAACAACCACGGCAGTAGCCTCTCCCCTCCTGAGAATGGACCCGGAGTACATTACATCACCCTTCCTCTTAATCACAGGCATGCTCTCCCCAGTGAGTGCTGATTGGTCGACCTCAACCTCCTCACTGGTTATTATCTTAGCATCAGCGGGCACTATATCACCAGCCCTAATTCTAATTATATCACCAGGGACTAAGAACCTCGCTGGTAATGCCTGCCAAACACCATTCCTAAGTACCCTAGCCATAACCTGAAGTCTCTGCTTAAGTAATTCAACTGCCCTTGCAGCGTGCTCCTCATGGATAAAACCAATTAATGCATTAACAACAAGCAAAGCAGCGATTATGTAAGCATCAACAAGCCTGGCCGGATCTATTGTTAAACCAAGGATTATGCAGACAATCATCGCTGCCTCAAGCATCCATGCAGTGAATCCCCAGAACTTCTTAGCAAACTTCTTGGCTGGGTGTTCCTTCTTCTCGGGTACCTCGTTATAGCCATACCTCTTGGCCCTCTCGTTAACCTCAGCATCACTAAGCCCTGTATTTGCATTTGTGTTTAATTCCCGTAAAACTTCCTCCACGGAAATAGTCTCATAATTACGAGACTTCTCGGGCAACATAATAAAGTACATTTTCGCTATTACGAAGACTTATAAACTTTATTCCACATTATGGAAATAAAATTAATATAAAATTCAATATAAATGAAAACTATTATATAATAATAATATGAAATTATTCAGAAGAATTTAGTTTAGCTCAATTTAATTAATGTATTCATTAATGATACATCTTTAAAGAGTCCTAGGTAGAAGTAGTCTTCATTAGCCTCAACAACCGTTAAATGCTCATTTAGTGAGAGCTTTTTTAGTATTTCATTAACAATGAAGTATTGAGTATATGAAGGCCTTCTTAATTCATGATTAAGAACCCACATTCTCACTCCATTATAGAAATCCATAATCGACGCAATTATGTGTTTTGATAATTCATTAAGAGCTTTATCGACCTCCCTATCATCCCTAAACTCCCGTTTAAATAAATTAATTACGGCACTATTACCTATGATTTCATCGTAGGCCCATGCTACATGGTCAAGAACATGCCTACATATAAAGTAATCATTAAAGAATCTTAAGGTCCTAATTATTAAATCGATATAATTAGTGACTAATAAATCCTTATTCTTAGCCTTTCCTACTCTCTTACCAAGGCTTAACTCATCACTTTCATGCATCTCAAGATAATCCTTAATGCGCACTACTGAATGACTAATAACCGCTAAGTCAATTATGTATGCCACAGGAATAATCATACCATTCTCTATCCTTACTAGTTGATTTACGGGAATAATATGGATTTTAACAAATAAGTCAGCTCTCTCCCTAATCAATGAGTTGGGCTCAAATAGCCTAACCTTACTTATTGCATTATCAATAACCTTGTTTATTGCATTAATACTATTCACAATAATACCTAGGTAGAAGTGAATTTTAATGCTATTCCACGATATATGTAAAATACATTTCGATAAAGGTGATATGCATAGTTATGTTAAACCCACGTATATGCAATCATTATCTACCTTTAATAATATAAATATCTTATTATTTATATCCTTAAGGAATTTTTCAATTAATGAACGCTCTATCGAAGTACTTCTTTTTAGTGTATAATTAATTAAGTCACAAATTATTAAATTAAAGATATCATTTAATACCTTTACTATGGATTTTTCCTTAACTCTATAATCATTAATTAACCTTTTAATTAAATAATCATTAGTTAACGAATTGTAAGCCCATATTAAATAATTAAGTATGTCATTACACACGAAATATCCATAAAATAGAGTTAGTAACTTTATCTTATAATCAAGGTAAAGGTTCATTAGTGATTGATACTTGTTCTTTAATTGAATCTTACATGGCATGATGTCACTTAATAGTATTGATGTATCTTTAAGGACTAATCTCTCCATTACGTTAATCTTAATTTTTACATCATCATTAATTATGATGAATGATTCAAGAGGGACTATGTGAGCCTTAATAAATAATTCAGCGTTTTCTCTAACCCTGCTATTTGGGTCATAATTACTAGCCAGTTCTATAGCATTATTAACTATGTTACTAAGTTCGTTAGGTAGCTTGAGTTTTATGCATTGCTTCTTCATTATTTATCATTATCAGTCTTATAATTATGAGATTTAAGGTTAATTCCACGTGAAATAAGCGTTTTTAACTTCGGCCGTTGAAAAATAGTGATGCTAACTAGTATTGGAATCGATGTAGTACACCTAATGATACTGAAGTTAATACTTCATACAATTCGTGAGACTGCAAGAGAGGAGGATCCATTCCCACTATGGGCATCATTAACAGGACATGTTAGTAAGGCAACGTTCTATAGGAAAGTCTCTGAGTTGGAAATGATGGGCTTATTAGAGAGGGTAAGTAGGAATAAGTACTTGATAAGTATAGGTGGGTATCTACTACTTCTTTTCGCGTATTTCATGCGTGTTGATGGTGTAAATGAGGATACCGCCCAATTGGCAATTAGGGCTATTAAGGGTAATTGGGGTTTAATTGAATTTAATGATTATGAGATTGAAAGTTACGTAAGACTACTTTATCTGAGTAGCAAAGGGAGACCTAGTAATGAGCTTTTAATGCTATATCAGGAATTTCCTAAAAACGTTCTATTTATCCTACCTGATAATCTTAAATCAATAGCATCCAATTCATTATATGAAATGTTAATTGATAAATATGGTGATATAAATACCGTTAGTAAGGCAAGGAGAGTTATTGTAAAGGCATTAATTGATTATTTTCCAACTACTCTCGTTAATGGGTGCAGGTCAGTAGCAATTATGGATGGCAATAAAGTAAAGGCATTAGCCATGCAGTGCGGTAACGAGTATATACTTAATTAAACTAGGACCTGGCCTTATTGATCAAGATTCTTCTAAGCATCCTACCAATTACATCATAAGTATCTGGGTGAATGTGTAGGTAATGAGCGTAGGCATTATTTATTTGAAAACCGTCAAAGCCATGAATACCAACTCCTCTTTCATATTTAATAACGAATTCATAATTACCACGCAATATTAATGAGGAGTAATGAAACTCATGACCCATTAAAACAGTACCTGCATCACCAATCACAGAATCCCTAATCACCCTAGCCCTCGCATAGCCATACCACATGGGCTTTCTATGCATTATTGTTATAGCGTCTATGGCACCCACCATCTCGTATTCCTCGTTATTATAAATAATTGAGTCCGTTAAATACATTAAACCACCACATTCAGCGTATAGGTGTTTTCCTGAATCTATGAACCTACGTATGTCGGACTTAAGCGACCTATTCCTCTCAAGGGATTCTCCATAAACCTCAGGAAAACCACCACCAATTAATAATAGGTCTAGATCACCAAGTTCCTGGTCAACCTCAGGATCAATGAACTTAATATTATTCGTAAATGTTTGAATTCTCTCTATGGTTTCTGGGTAATAGAATGTAAACACTCTCCCACCTAATATACCCACTCTTACCTCATTACTTATTATTTTAGATGTATCTAAGCTTACGTAATTCCTCACTTCAAGGGGTTCCGAGTATTCCCTGGCAACCCTAACAACCTTATCAATATCTATAAATTTCGACACGTCCTTAAACACCTCAATTAAACGCTGCTTATTAATTTCCTCAGCATGAATCAAGCCTAAATGCCTATATTGCATTATACTCTCTAAATTATCATTCCTCGGTATATAACCCAGAAAAATCAAACCTTCATCCTCAACGGCAATCCTTAACTTCTCTAATTGTCTTTGATTAACGTTAGTTACTACGGCACCCGCTATCCTCACGTCACTATCAAAGTCCTTTAATCCCCTAATTATTGCTCTCACCGTTCTATTAATCCTCTCCCCATTAATGACAAGAACAATAGGTGCCTTAAGAAGCTTAGCAATCTGAGCGGTGCTACCCACTTCGCTAATGCCATCGATGCTGTCATAAAGCCCTGAGACACCCTCAACGATTGCAATGTCCGAATTCAGGGAGTACTTGTAAAACCTTGAAATGACCTTATCACCCATTAATACGTAATCAAGGTTCCTACTCAATGTATTAGTGACCGCAAGGTGATAACTTGGATCTATATAATCAGGACCAACCTTAAATAGAGATACCTTGAATCCTGCCCTAATCAATGCATAAGACAACGCTAATGTGGCCGTTGTCTTACCATTCTTACCCTTATACGATGCTATGATGAGCCTAGGTATCGTAATTTCCATAATTATCACGTCTTATTATAAATATTAATGATGGAGGTTTTACATTAAGTTCATCAATAACTGGATCATTAACATCTAGTCTACGTGCTTCTTCATCAGGATACGTAACCCTACTAATCACTATTACGTCATTCCTTTCACTGAATTTACGTATTAACTCCTTCGCAATCCTTGTTCCCATAAATATGATCTTAATGTCGGATTCAACATCATAATCAATGTCTGGATAGGCCATTAATGTAACTATGCCCTTTAATTCAACCATGAATCTGGCGGCCGCGGCTGTAAAACTACTAACTCCCGGTACTATCTCGCAGGGAATACCATTACGTATGGACTCTTTACAAATCTCAACTCCTCTGCCAAAGATCACTGGATCACCGTTCTTAAGGAAAACAACATTAAGACCTCTCCTGGCCAGCTCTATTGCTTTGATTATGTATTCCCTATGGGCATCACCCCTAACATGACCCATATATATCCTTTCAGCCTTTGGTGCATACATACTTATTATCTCCTCATTGACTAATGAACCGTAAAAGACAATATCCGCCTTATTCAGTATCTTAATGGCCTTTACAGTAATTAATTCAGGATCCCAGGGACCTACTCCAACGACATAAATCGAAATAACAATCACCCTATACCTTATATTGTATTATGATGATTAAATAATTATTACACATAGCACGTAAAACTCTATGATAATTCACAATATCTAGGTAAATCTTAACTTCCTAATTTCGTTAAATAAAATACATTTACAGGAACCATATGGTATGGGTACATTCATACACGACTTTTCGCAAAGCTTACACATATAGACGTACATATTTCCATCAAGGTCTATGCTCACAACAAATTTCTCATTACCTACTAATAATGATGATTTCGTAACTATGTTACCATCAATAATTAATCTACTAATTAAGTAATGCGTGGCAATATTAATTGTATCATTTAACTCATCATTACTAAGAAAATGTCTCAATTGGTCTCTATGCTCAAGTATCGAAATCATTATGGTCTTAGGATCCTCAATAACCTTTATCATGTCATTATTGAGATTAAGCATTATCATTAATGCCTTCATGATTTTCATGATTCTTTGGCAGCAATAATTTCTTAATCGCCATTTTCTGCATATCTTGCTTAAGATAATGCTTGAATCGCCTATGCAGTTAAGGGCTAGGCATGTTAGTAATCCCTTGACTGTGGATTCATAGATATACTTTTCATTATTTGAGCCGTATCCATTTAATGGTCGTATTAATCCATATTGCATCATTTTTCTAGCCTTCTTATATACTGTTGATATTGCAAATCTAGTATTCTTAGAAACTCTGTATAGTGTTATTGGCTCATTATAAATTATATACGTTAATAGTTCCTTCATTGTATCATCAACATCCATATTCAAAGCCATAGTAAACTGATTAGGTGAATACGGAATTTCATAGTCCATTATGGCTTCTTTCATTAATGCTTTATTCATTAAATATGATTGATATTCAACTGAATAAATACAATTTTATCAGTGCATAAAATGCATTAAATAAGCGTCTTTATAAGTTACCATGATTATGATCCTTCTCAGTTCAATCTTTCTTAGTTTCTAAAATGCATGTCACCACATCAATACTGATATTAACATCATTACCATATAAATTGTTTATTTCCACGAGATAAATACCTGAATTCATTCTCTGTGTCCATACCACATTACTTATATCGAAATAGCCAACCAATGTTATGTCTTCAGCATAATAAGCATTATCACTTACTGGTTCACCAACTCTCTTTATGAGTAGAGTCACATTACCTGAGCTAGTTGATATGGCTATTATTGATATACCTATGAAGCCCATGGGAACCATTATTGGGCAATATATTGACTCGTGTCTACGCAATTGAAAACCCACTAACCTACAGGAGCTTATTACCGAGAGGAATTGCCTAACATCCTCTCTCGTTGATGTAACTAGTGGGTTTTCGGAAAGTATTTGTGCAATTATCCTGGCTATTTCCTTAGCCTCACTTAGTGGTAAATGCCTTCTCTTTAATTCATTAACGCATACCCTTACTTTATTAAGTTGTTCGTCAGTAAGTTCAATTCCTAAATTCCTAAGCTCTAATCTTAGCACCTTAATAAATTCCGTTTCATAATCATGAAACATAATAAAGAACCCATAAATAAGAACTAATCAAAAGATGTTTTAAATAGAAACCATAGACATTACTTCTCCTCAGGCAAGGTTGGTGGTGGCAAGTACTCCTCCTCCTTAGCCGCCAACTCCTTAACCCTGCTGAGTCTCTCTGGCTTCAATAATTCACCAAAGATCTCTTTACTAACACTCCTTAATTGGGCAATCACCTCAAAGAGTTCTCTCTTAAAGGCAACAGGTGTCTCTTCAATGAATCCTCTAGCGTCGATTCTAGCCCTCGGAAACTCCTTTAATATCCTCTGAGCTATATCATCAGGAACCTCAAGCTCAATTACCTTTAAATAACCACCATATAGATCCTTAACTAATCTCTCTAATGGAGTTCCCTTAATCCTTTCAAGCCTTGCCCTATCCAGTATTACGGAGATCTTGTAGGGCATCTCTATCACCTCTTCATTGGTACATCCATTGGTGGTACATCGGCCTCAAGCTCCCTCTCTTTTAACTCAAGGTATTTCTTATTAACGAATGGGTAGCCGTAAACCCTCCACCACTTAACAATTACTCTATAAACCTCAGGTCTGAAGATTATGGGTGGTGGTTCAATACCCTCTGCGATTAATCCTCTAATGAAACTGCCACTGAATCTCTGGGCAATGTCTGTGTGAGCGCACGTGTCACTATACGCTATCTCGCCACACTTCGGGCAGTACCAGAACTCCTTAATATTGACTGGCCTAATCTTAAGCCCCTTGTCCAGGTCGTAGGGAGGCGCATTTAGTCCGAAGCTCGGTATACCCTTTTCCCAAAGTATCTGTGTTGCGTATGGGTCGTAGTAATCACCGACAGCCGCATGATCCCTACCAAACATGTGATGTGTACAACCCATGTTCTGCCTAATTATACCGTGAAGTAGTGACTCGAGTGGGTTACCATACCTCATATCCCATAGGGTGAAGGTAACGATATGTCTCTTCGGGCTTATATAGCCATACTTATTAAGTGCTTCATGTCCCTCGAGTATTGCCTCATCAATGAAATCCCCAAGTCTCTTGGCACCGATTATTGCATTAACTAATATTCCATGGCACGGCTCAATATCCCCAAGGTAGGCTGCATTCTTCATTAAATGCTCATGACCAGTGTGCGGTACATTCCTAGTCTGGTGGGCGATTACGGTCCTCCAACCCCTCCTCTGCATCTCTTCACGTGACCTAGCCGGTGGGTACCAGAACCTGTTATATGGATCCTTAAACACTGGTTCATTAATCACGTATACCTTACCAGCTAACGCAATACCCGTCATACTCCTGTATATTAACCAACCTGGATGTTTCTCGTCGAACTTCCTCTTAACAACCTCTGGATTTCTCTCAGGAGTTCCAAATGTCCTATCAGCCAAATCCTTCGGATCAAAATTCCATATCTCCTCAACATTAAGTATCGCAAATGGCTGGCCCTTAAGCCTCAATAACAACCTATCACCCTCTTTTACACTAAGTTTCTTCAAGTCATCTTCACTAATATCGAATATTATTGGAAATGGGAACAACCAACCATCAAGAAGTCTCCTCTCCTTAAGCACACTCTCAACCTCATTCCTAGTCATGAACCTATTCAGTGGGCTGAAGAAGCCGTAGGCAATGGACATTATTTCCCTATACACATTCCTAATTGGTAAGCCGCTCACTGGATCCCTAGTGGCCTTTAAATCATAGGGTATCGCACCAATAGCCATACTAATTGCCTTATCCTTATCCCTAATTACTGCATCCACGAGTTTACCCCCATGTGGGGGTGGTGTGTTTATCTTGAGACTCATGCTGATCACCTCATGGAAACTCTATTATGTGAATCACAGGTACTTTCCATAACTCCCACTGTCCAGTCTTCGCATCATACCTTGAATTAACGAATACATGCCAATTATCATCATCCAGCGCCGGGTAGTCCGACCTAACGTAGTAACCAGGCCACCTGGTCTCCTTCCTAAATAGCATGTGCCTAATCACGGCCTCCGCAGTCAGTATCCTGTGCCAAAGCTCCCAAACCCTCATTAATTCATGCCAATCCTGGGCAGCAGCATAATTCATGAAGTCCTCCTTAAGGAACTGCAGTAGTTCTAAACCCCTGTTGAGCATAACTTCGTTGGTCATATAATAATTGGACCAACCACCCGCGCATTCATCCATTATCTTCTGAAGTCTAAACAAGCCCTGCTTCCAAAACATCTTGGTTGGGTCTACTGGGTGCATGTAACTTGGCCCAGTAACAACATTGTACCTACCTCTCTGGTAACGCTCCAGTGGCTCCATCACCTTGGCTATTAATGAATCAACCTGGTCTCTATTCATATCTATCTTCTCGTCGCTGTGATCCATTACATAAAGTACGGCTGATTTACCTGCCAACCTACCCTCAGTAAATGAACCACTACTGAACTTGTGCGGATTAGCACCGCAAGCATCACCTGCGCAGAATAGGCCGTCCAGTGTCGTCATCCTATTATAACCCCAGTAATACTGGTATCCCCTATCGCCAGGCAGGCCATCAATCTTCTTGGGCGTTAGATCCTCAGGACCACTTGGCCACGCACCACATTCAGTGGCGTGACTACCCATTACGTAGGGTTCCGTGGTGATTACCTCGTAAGGTCTCTCTGATGGTTCATGGTTCTGTCCAGCCCATATGGCAACTTGGCTTATGGTCATGTCTAGGAAGTCCTCGTAAGCAATTGCCTCACTATCTGTACCCTTCTTCACTGTTTCCTCGGTCCTCATTAGGCTCGGTCCACGGCCAGCCATCCACTCAAGACGTTGGGCAAACACCCTGAGCGTTGTTGGTGTGATTGGTGAGTCAACATACTTACCCTTACCACCGTATAACTTCCTTATCTCATCAACATGAGGCTTCCAGAAGTCTTGGCCATAGGCATTACTAATCCTTGTCTTAAGCAGTAATTGATAAGCACCCACTGGTCCGTAGCCATCCTTAAACCTTGGTACCACGAACCTGGCCTCCATCATTGTCATCACCGCGCCAGTCTCGATTAACATGCCATAGGAGGAAGCTGATGACCATGGTGGATACCAACTCCTGCCCAGTCCCTCACCCTGCGATCTGGGCCTATATATCTGTGATCCACCACCAGCAGCGAGTATTGTAGCTTTTGCTCTAAATACGTAGAACGTACCATCATTCACATTGAAACCTAGGGCACCAACAACCCTATTTGGATCGCTTGCGCTCTTTATTAGGTGGGTCACCATGATTCTGTTTAGTATGTTTTCATCACCAAGGGCCTTCCTTGCTGCCTCAGCAACTATTGGTTTGTAGGATTCTCCATGAATCATTATTTGCCACTTACCCTCCCTAACGTAACAGCCTGTCTTAGGCTCAGGCCATATTGGAAGTCCCCACTCATCAAATAAGTGAACTGTTGAGTCTACATGCCTCGCATAATCATAGACGAGGTCCTCCCTCACAATACCCATTAGGTCGCCTCTAACGTACTTAAGGTAATCCTCTACAGTATTCTCCTTGCACTTAAGGCCCAGGTACGTGTTTATCGCGGATAATCCCATCGCCACTGCACCACTCCTATTAATATTCGCCTTCTCGGCAAGTACCACCCTGCAATTCCTGCACCAGTACCTGGCCTCCCATGCGGCTCCTGCTCCAGCCATTCCGCCACCAATTATTAAGATATCAGCATCTACGTACCTAACCCTAGTCATACTCTCACCCCCTCACCTCAACCTTAACAACTTCTGGAACCTTCATCTTGGGTAATTCAACACCGAGTTTATTGCCACCAAGCTTTTCATGTTCACAGGACAGGTATGGAGTCCTCAGGAGCTCTTTAGATGGTTCTGGGTATTCATGTGGTGGCTTTATTGAGTTCCAGGGTGTGGTCCTTATTGGGAACACGAAATACTTAACAGTTCCATTCCTATACCTAATCGTCCAGTAAACTCTATTCGTCTTCTCATCCCTATAGACCTCAACGGCACCACCAAGTGGCGTGAAGTCCATGTAACCTCTTATCTGAACAGCACCCTGTGGACAGTGCTTAACGCAGTTATAGCACTCCCAGCAGGACTCTGGTTCTGCATTATAGGCCTTCCTACCGAGTATACCTGATTTTGTGAACTTCATTATGTGGCTTGGGCATACGTTAACGCAGTCCCCACAACCCGTACATTTAGCTGGAATTACGTAGGAGGGCATGTCCACCACCTCAGGACCTCACCTTAGTAGTATGACCTGGATGATGAGAATGCAGTGCTTTCTCTGCTAATTCACCGCTCCATGGACCAAGTAGCCTAGGCTCCACACCTTTCCAAGTCCTGTATCTATCGTATAATTGCCATATGTACATGTATATGGCGTGGCCAAACTTTGTCCAAGGCATTGTCGCGAACATCATCGCAACGAGAAATATATGTACACTAAACGCCGTGGCCAATGCATAGTAGTTGGTTGGAACCGTGAGTTCAACACCCATTATACCAAAACCACTTAGTGCAACAAAGAATGTAGTCCATAGGAAGAAATCCGTAACCGCAGGTTCACTTACTGATCTAGTGCCCTGCCACCTAATTGCCATCATGATTATAAAACCAATTACAATTAGGATACCGCCAACTGCCCCAGTTCCTATTACCGCATACGGACCTGTAGGGCCAAGCTTACCGCCTGGTATAAAGGCCACGAGACCTGGAACACCACTTGGCACCCACTCGTCATAGATAAAGCCTAGCGTTGTTGATATTGCGGCAAACACGAACCCCCACCAAACAAGTGCATGAGCGAGCGCCTTAACCTTGGGCTTGCTTAGGTATGTGGATTGTGTGTGGCAAGATGTCATGGGTGCACCATAGAATGGATATAGGAACGCCGTAATTAGCCCAGCAATAAATGCACCTGCTGAGCCCCAGTTCCTTGTGGGTCCCTTTATGGGCAACATACTATTTAAGTGTGATAGGGCTAGTATACCTCGATTTATTTCAATTGCGAAGCCAATCACCATCTCTATAACAAGTGCTATGGCGCCATATATTATCCACAAGTGTGGTATTGGTAAGTATAGCTCGAGCATCAGCATCATATTACTTTAGTTAAAAAAAGAATTATTTCACATAGATTGTGAAAGTTTATATGTTTACGAATAAATTATTATATATTACCACGAATATTAATAAATGTAATATTAATTCGGATTTTAATCAATGATAATATATAATAGTTTATTAATATTCATGGTAATATATAATAATTTTGGAATATATTATTAATATCCTAATTATTTTACTAGGTTTATCATATCTTTACTTAGTTCAGCGATTAATGGGCAATGATTATCGCATGATGCGTATGTTAGTATACAATTCTTATCACATAGTCTGCATATGTATACATATAGTATCTTGCTATTCTTATAGTATCCGATAAGGAATGAGTTATTACCAAGTATTATATCTGGCTTCTTATTATTCGACATGCTATTTATGATATTGCTAACTAGGTAGTAAATTGAGGTGTTCTTTACGTTTGTTACTGTATACTCATCAATTAGCTTGTTATTTATTATTGTATTATTGACGAGCGCACTTAATGCAGTTATCATTAGTGTGTCTATATTCTCAATTATCCTTAGATTTTCATTCTTAATTATGTATGGCAATACCGTGAGTATGGATACTAACCTGTAATTATTATAGTTTCTTAAATTCCATCTAATCTTAAGCTTATTTAGTACAATATCGTCATCAAGGCACTTATACGCTAGGCATGTTAGTAACCCCTTAACAGTAACTTCATATATATGCTTACCATTTGATTTACCATTCAATCCCATAGGTGTCAATAGGTTGTTCTTGACCATGTACTTAGCCTTCTTGTAAATAGATGAAATACTATATGGAGTTTCCCTGGAGACCCTGTATAATGTAACGGGACCCCTAATAATTATATATGCGAGCATATCACTCATTACATTATCATACTCAACATTCACAAGTCTCCGAAGTTCTACCCTAAGACTTTCAGGAACTAAACCTATGGAACTAACATCATTACTAGACTTCATTAATATCCACCTGTATTCATTTGCTATTAAGTCGTTTGTTTAGTGCAAAAATTGCATAGAGAATGAACAAAATGTAAATAGTTATTTTTCGGTTGAAAAGCATTAATTTCTATTTAGATGCATTTAAATAACTAGTGCTCTATAAACCAAGTCCATAAGCCCCGAATACTTAATCCCCTTCCCATACATCTTATTTAGGTAAGGAACAACATGACTGAGTTGCGCCTTGCAGATTGAACATGGCCTAATAACCCACTGTGCATCCTTCTTAAGTGCTTCTTCATACCAAAGCCTTGCATATTGCGTAACTAACGGTACTACCTCATCCGTTAGGTTCCCCCCTTGGCCTCCACAGCACCAGGTCCATGATCTATTATGTTCAGGGTCAACCCACCTCTTTGCAACATGACTTAGTATGAATCTCGGTTCCTCGGTCAAGTCCCCTCCTCTGGCATATTGACACGGATCTTGGTACATATAGACTATATCGCCATTAGCCTCAGGATTCAACTTTATTTTTCCTTCCCTTATGGCCTTCGCCACCAGGTGATGTATGTGCACCAGTTCTATCCCGTACTCCCTAAGCCTCGGCAACGTATAGTTCTTATGCGCCCTCCATGCATGTCCACACTCACCAGCAATTACAAGCTTTACGCCTAACTCCCTGGCAACATTGACGTACTTCTCAGCCAAGCCCTGCAAATGCTTAGGATGAAGGAACAGGCCAAAGTTGGCTGTCTCTGCAGCCTTCGTGCTCAATGTATAGTCTATGCCGATTGCATATAGGAATAGTAGATAACCCTTGAGGGTTTCCATGTTCATGAAATAATCAGCTGATGACGGTAGTAATAGGGCGTAGGCAGGTTCGTCAATCTTAACCTTAAGTTCAATACCTCTTTCCTGTTTGATTTCGTTAACCACGAAGTCGATTATGGACTTAACAGCTCCAGGAGTTAAATTCATGTTATTGCCGCTCTTCCAATGGGCATCTACTGTTAATGCCGTAAATCTAGATGCCATGCCTATCTCATAGAGTATCCCCCTTACTGCCCTTGTTACGTCAGTCTGCTCAACACCAAGCGGGCAGGCATAACCACACCTCCTGCATATAAGGCATAACCAGTAATACGTGTATATCTTCTTTATGTAATTCATGTCGATTTTCTTAACTGCACCAACAGCTCTACCAAACAATTTACCGCTAACCTTATCCGCCTTAATTACAGCCCTTATCAACTCAGCACGCCCAAGGGGTGAGTTATATGGATCACCAGTCGTTATGTATGTTGGACACGCATTTAGGCACTGCCCGCAGTGAACACATACGTCCACAGCCATCCTCACATTCTTATTATTCTCATACTCCTCAAGTAATCTTCTCCTGAAGTACTCAACCTTCTCCTCATCAGTGGTTACTTGCTGCCTAAATTTAATTGCCTCATGAAGCCTTGAGACCAGCTTCTCATCCGCCAAGTAATGCATGAAGTTAGATACATCACCCCACTTGAATGGTCTTTCCCTGAATACCTTGTCAAATGACATAGTTCATCACCTCACCTACGTGGTCTTCACCTTTATTGCTGGTCTTGCTATTGTTGGCATGAAGAGGAATGAGAATGGATGCATCATCTTGCTCCATGGGAAATATGCAATAAACACCATGGCAAGTAATGCATGTACCTGGAGTATTGGGTAGTTAATTATTGGTTGGATGTTTGGGTGAAGCGTAACCAGGGACCACATCCACCTACTGATTATGTCGACATAGGCTGGACTGTATGGTGTTATACCGAGTGTTTGATAAAGCCCTAGAACTATTATTGCCAGTAGTATTGCCACTGCGAAGTAATCATCGAGGAAGCTAAACATACGTAGAGGAATGCGTACCTTATATTCATTCATTACCCTTACAGTAATTGTTCTACCAGTGATTCTCCTTGCAATTAGGATCAATAACCCAATTAGTGCTATTGTACCTGCAGTACCACCAACATATAGTGCAATGACTTGGTGAAGACTTGGTGTTAATCCAAACCACTTTTCCAGGTATGTACCTGGGATTATTATGCCGAGATGCCCGATCAATGCAATCCAGATTCCCCAGTGGAATAGGAAGGATCCTATGAATAGTGACCAATCCCTATCCCTACCAGGTAATGTATAGAAAATGAAAATTCTTTTAAGAACCTCTATTGTTGTTGAACCCCATCCATCTCTATACAGGCAGACATTAACATTGTAAAGCCCCACTAATCCCTTTGCCGTGATCCACGTGACCACTCTATATATAATGCCCACTAAGAATATCACTACTACGGCATATGGAATGTATCCGTAGAGAACAAGGTAAAACTCGTTCATACTCTATTCGTAGTAGTCATCAAACATAAAAAATATTATTACACGTAGCATGTGCAAAATAATATTAAAAATAATGGGGAATTCATTAATTAATGAGTAGTGAAGGTGATAGGAAGAGGAACGAAATCTTGGAATTAGTAAATAAGGCCAGGAACTCCGGCTTCCTGGAGGAACTCAGCATTTCCGATGCTATTGATGATATAATGAAGTCGACAGGTGAGGAGGTTAATTTAATACTATATACCCAGGGTAGTGAACCGATATTGATAAATGCCGCTAGGGAGGAGGATTATGTGTCGCTTGCATTGCTTGACCTGGAGCTTGTTATGGATGTTAGCCTTAGGGAGTTTCCCAGTATTGTCCAGGTTTTTAATGATCTTGAGGAAATAACGACAAAGTTGGGTTATGAGCTTCATGGAGATAGATCGATTGCGCCATTTTTATTTCCCCTCAGACTTGATACCAATAATGAAAGAGCAGAGATTATTTGTGGTGTAAAGGCGGCTATTACTGAGGATCTATTTAATGAGAATTTCATGGAAGGTTTAATAGAGGATTTAGAGCTTAATTATATGATGTATCTATCAGAATTACTAAATAGTATTGAAACTACCAGGAGAAAATAATAGAACCCTTAGCAATTTCAAATAGATCCTTAGGTTCCGCAATTGATACACCGTCAATTAGCTCCTCCCTCTTAACGTTAAAGCCCTCCATGGCCACTTTGCATGCCATGATCTTAACATTACTCTTCATGGCATTCCTCAACATGTCCTTCGTGGTATTACTCAACTTCTCAAATACATTCCTCTTAGCCATAACCACTGAGTGAAGTGCTAGGTATATGAAGGCTTCATAGCCTAATGAGGAGGCAATCAACGCAAGCCTTAGTACTGCCTGGATTCGGTCCTCCTCAGAGGGAGACATTGTTGTGAAGAAAATTACCCTATCCTTATTCCTACTCATTAGTACTTACATTAATACTTAATTAATTGATTTTATTTCACATAAGCCATGTAAGCCACCTACATCTAGAATAGAGCTTCTTCATCATCTTGCTTTCTTACTTTGCCCATGAGACATTCCATGCATCGTAACGAAACCTTATAGATTATATTATCGGTATTAATTTCATTATTCATTAAACCGTAGCATTACACATCAATACATACCACCAAATAAGGGAGCCCACTAAAGCGCCGAGCTTTAAGTTACACTATGATCACTTCATTATTTGTTTTATGTACTGAGAAATATCACGTTCTATGTGTAATAAGCTTTTCAAAATAAATAGCCCTTACAATCTATGATAAGTTATGGGTACAGAGACTGCTCAAACGATAAGTGATTTGGAACGAGGCATGAAGATGCTTGAGTACCTTGAGAAGGGTCCCTGGCCTAGCTATGTCACAGAACTTAAGAAGACGAAGTATCCACTTGAGCCTTACGCCGAGGGCCTAGCCAGGAAGTACACCCCATGGCTTAGCGGATCATTCAGAGTTAGGTATGTATTCAGTGGAATATTGGCTAGAAGGAGTAGGGATGGTAAGTTCGTGGAAATTCACTTCAGGACCTATGCACCTGCCGGTAGGTTTTACTCAACCAGTTACTTGAGAAAGGTTGTTGAGGTCGCTAAGAGGTATGGGATAGGTTTGATGGAGTTTGGCGGTAACACTGGAGCGCTTGTTCTTAATATGATTGCTGAGAAGGCTGACGAGGCCGTGGATGCCATTAGGACCATAATGGGTAGTGATGTCGGTGGTTCAGGCGACACATTTAGAGAGTTTTATGCGTGTCCTGGACCAGCCCTATGTGAGTTCGCACTATACGATACATTACACGCCATGGACTACATCAGATCGCACCCGGCGTTTTACAGATATTTAAATACACAGATGTTCCCGTATAAAATAAAGTTCAAGTTCAGTGGTTGTCCAATGGATTGCGCCACAGCCAATTCTAGGGCTGATTTTGCATTAATCGGTACGTGGGTTGGTGCTCCTGAAATTGATCAAGGATTGTTCAGGAAGATGGTCGAGGAGGGTAAAATAAATCCAAAGGAGATCGTTAATTCATGTCCATCAAAGGCCATTACTTGGAATGAAGAAAAGAAGGAACTCAATATAGATGGATCCAAGTGCCTGAAAGCCATGAATTGCATCAGGAAAGCATTTCCTGCAATAAGGCCAGGCAAGAATAGAAAGATTGCATTACTCGTTGGTGCCCATGTTCAGGGACACTTCGGGCCTAAGCTCGCAAGAGCCGTTGCTTTGTTAGACTCAGTTGAGGAGGTTGTTCCATTTGCTACAGAATTAATTAATAAGTACATGGAGTTGGCGCCACGTAGACATAGGATAGGTGACATGATAATTAGGAGGGGCTTTAAGGTCATTAGTGAGGTTGCTGATAAGACTCTACCAAATAAGCCCAAGGGAACACCGTCATCGCATTTGAGGATTTCTATAGGGACTAATTTAACTGATGATGAGAGGAAAATGTATGAAAACTGGGCTAAACAAGTGATGAGTGAGTATTTCGGAGGTGGTTCTGGTTCGAGGTGATGCTCATGAGTCTCTCCATAACTCCTGAACCTAGGGATAGAATGAATAAGAGACTGCCAGTACCGTTCTCAACCCAATTACCTGAGGTTATTAGGAGCAATTATGGTAGGTGGATCGATAGAAAGTTCCATGGTAATGGGATCATTGAACACGTATCCGAGACTGGTGATAAGGTATTCACTGTTAAGGTTGGTTTACCACCAAATAGTAGGGTTAGTGTGGATACTCTTGAGAAATTTATAGAAATTGCTGATAAGTATGGCCTCGGTGTTGTTAGGGCAACTAGAGGCATGAATATTGAGTTCATAACTGATAGCCTTGATAAAGCGTTGAAAATTAAGGAAGAGGTCGAGAAGTTAGGCTTTCCAGTGGGAGGATGGGGAACATCACTGTGGCACATAACCTCCTGCACTGCCTACCTAACATGCACAACAGCGGTAGTTGATGCACCATCAATAACCCAGGTACTTTATAATAACCTAAAGCCGTACTTCACGGGCGAGGAAAAGTTACCGGCTAAGTTAATGGTCTTTGTGGCCGGTTGCACAAATGTGTGCGGTGGCACATTAGCTGGCGACATAGTTATTGTTGGACACTATGGACAAGCCCCAAAGCCCGACCCAGAGAGAATTAAGTTCTGTCTGCCATCTAGCACCGAGGCCCTTAAGAAGGCGGTGCCCGACGTGGCAGCTGTATGCCCTGTCGGTGCCATTAAGGTCTTTGGTAAGCCGGATGGATCAGTGGGCATTGAGGTTGATGAGAGGAAGTGCATAGCATGTGGCAGGTGTAAGAATGTCTGTGATTACTTTGATTGGGACCCCACGAAGATTGGTGTGGCGATATTCGTTGGCGGTAAGACAAGCAATACAGGGACAGGCCCAAGGTTGCCCTATAAGGTTATTCCATGGCTACCGGTTAATCCGCCCGAGTATAGGGAGATTGTGGCTGCTGTTAAGAAGATAATCGATGTATGGAGGAGAGAAGCCCAGCCTGGTGAAAGACTTGGTGATTATATTGATAGGATTAGTATTGATGAGTTTATGAGCAAGGTAGGTGTACCGAGGACTAGGCATAATAGGTGCGAGGAGGCTTCGTGGAACTTTGGCGTTAGGCAGTTCATAACGTATATGTAATTGATTATAGGGTAATTGATTTTGCTTAAAAATAAAATAATAATCCATTTTCATTCAATGGGTAAATAATGGTGATTCAATTTGATAAGCATAATCCTATCGCCATCTAGTGTTGAATACATGAAGTACTTAAGGGAGATTGCACAGCATTATGATGTTTTCATAGTTGAGGTTCCTGATGTTGAGGGTGTTAGGCGTTACTTAAATGGTGAGATTGACTTTGATCAGTTACTTTATGAAATTGAGTATTTTGATGTTAATTATGCCAGAGTATTCTATGGAGTACTAAAAGAGTTGAATAAAGGTGGTATTGAGGTAATACCAATTGATCCCTATGGATTGATTAGCATGAAAATTAGAATTAAGGCAATAACTGGTGGATTATCGAGCATATCAATAAGCAATGAGGAGGTGTACATAGCCTACATGGAGACCAAAATAGCCGAGGCCTACAGGGGTTATAACTCGGCATTATTTAGGAGGAGTTTTGATGATTCAGTGAGGTGGGTAATAAAGTATGCAAGGCTCGATACTGAGAGAATAAAGTTCAAGTCTGAATTAAGGGCTAGGGAGTTAACTAAGGTATTGGGTGCCTTTAGGGGCCGCGATATATTAATACATGCTGATCATTATAATGAAATCCTTGTGGAATACCTAGGCAGTAAGTTGATGTGTAGACCCAGCGTTATGAGACTTAATGATGTGGTTAGTAAAAGACTGGGGATTAGGACTCTTCATCATCCAGGACTTGTGCTAACCCATAATTACCTATATGGTATCACTATGGATGAGAATAAGGAGTACCTACTTGGTGCCCAGGCCCTGATTTACACAATACTGAAGATGAAGGTCCTTGGTGGAGCTGATAAGGACTTACTTGGGGATAGGGCTATATTGATCGATAATACATTAATCAGATTTGCCTATAATCTAAGTCTTAGTGAGGCAAGGAAGCTTTTTCATACGTTAATGGAGATACCAAAGGGTATATTTAGAGTTAAGTTAAGGAGGACTTAATTGTAAAAATTAATGAAATTTCACTTGCAACGTGTAATAACCCTTTTACACCATGCAGTACTTACAGTCCTGGGTGATTAAATGCCAGTCACGTGCCCAGGTGAGTATGAGGTTAATGGAAAGAAGGTAGTGTTAGATGAAGATTGCTTCCTGCAAAATCCTGAAATCTGGGATGAGAAAGTTGCCGAGTGGATGGCTAAGAATCTCGAAGGCGTACAACAAATGACCGAGAGACATTGGAAGGTGGTTAAGTACCTAAGGCAGTACTGGGAAACATATGGCGTATGTCCACCAATAAAGATGTTACTAAAGGAAACTGGAGAAACACTGGAGAGTATATACGAATTATTCCCAGACGGACCAGCTCACGGAGCATGCAAAGTAGCAGGAGCACCAAAACCAACAGGATGCGTATAACAAACGATAAAAATCTCTACACTTAACTTACTTAAAATCTCCTCCTTACAACCTAACTTACCTCATTAAACAGTTTGCTGACCGTTTTGTAAGGTTCCCTAATGAAATTGAGACCCTTCTTAAACATGATGATTAAGTCCCTTAATTCAATTAACAAAATGATTTTAATCTTAACGCCTTAATTAGGCAAAGACTATAGGGATCTATAAACATCCTTACCCTTATCCGTAATGCGTATTATTGTTGAGTAGCCAATTATCTCGAGCCTAATTAAGCCCAAGTCCTCTAGCCTATATAATACGTCCATGACATCATTAATATTAAAACCAGCTATTCTAAATCGCTCAGAAACCTCCTCAAGCTTAATACTGTCTTGACCCTTCCTATCACAGGCGTCACCAATAATCCTTAAGACCGTCCTCTCTCTATCACCTAATTCCATAAATATCATTTACTTATTACACAACTTATTAATAAGGATTTTTATATTTAGATCAATGCATATATTTAATAATGAATAATATTAAATTAATACGATAATTCAATTCAAGAACTAAGTCATTAGGTCTTCGGCATAACCCTTATAAGCTTCATGAAAGCGCTTTCATGATCGCTCATGCCATTAAGTAAGGATACTAAGTACATAAAATCAATAAATGGTAAGGTTTCCGTAATCGGAATGGGGACGTGGGGGCTCGGCGGAGGTTTCTGGTCACCTGATTACTCAAACGACGAGGGTTGGGTCAAGGTATTAAGGAGAGGTATTGAGTTGGGTATGACGCTTATTGATACGGCTGAGATGTACGGTGGTGGTCATGCGGAGGAATTAGTTGGTAGGGCAATAAGGGGCTTCCCAAGAGAGGAACTCTTCATAGTCACTAAGGTATGGCCGACGCACTCGAAGTATAATGACGCCATTAAATCGGCCAGGGCGAGTAGGGAGAGACTGGGCACGTATATAGATCTGTACTTACTTCATTGGCCCGCCACTGACGTACCTATTTGCGAGACTATGAAGGCCTTTGAGAGGTTGATAGATGATGGTGTAGTTAGGTTTGTTGGTTTGAGTAATTTTGATGTTGAGGGTATTGAGAGAGCTAGGCAGTGCTTTAGTAAGTATGATATTGCTGCCGTGGAGAATAGGTATAGCCTTCTTCATAGGGTTGATGAGGCTTCAGTAATACCATACGTGCAGAGAAATGGCATGCTTTATCTGGCATATACGCCGCTTGAGAAGGGCGAATTTGCTAATAATGAGTTCCTCAGAAGTATTGGTAGGAAGTATGGTAAGTCTGCAATACAAGTCGTGCTTAATTGGTACATAGGTATTGATAATCTTGTGTCAATACCGAAGGCTGGTAGGTTGGAGCATGTTGAGGAGAATGCGGGTGCAATGGGTTGGAGGTTAAATAAGGAGGATTGGGATGCAATAAGTAATCACTTCCGTAGGGCTTAGTAATGTCGAGAAACCTAGACGTTATTAAGTATTTGGGAGTGATATCGTTGTTACTATTAATCGTAAGTTCAATACTACTGGTAATACCGCCAAGCCAGGGCATGCTCACTACCTACACATGCATAAACGGTGAGTTAAGAGACAACACGACCTGCGTATTTCCTCAGGTAGTTAGGATAAATAATTATGTGATTGGTAATGCCTTAGTATCAGTAAATAATGGACAACCTGAAAAGTTAGGTAATGGTTCAATAACCGCCCGCGAAATCACGTTAA
The DNA here is from genome assembly GCF_049966235.1 of Vulcanisaeta sp. Classification (NCBI taxonomy): domain Archaea; kingdom Thermoproteati; phylum Thermoproteota; class Thermoprotei; order Thermoproteales; family Thermoproteaceae; genus Vulcanisaeta; species Vulcanisaeta sp. The sequence goes on along the minus strand of NZ_JBMFVA010000007.1, from coordinate 54,730 downwards.
TACCAATGGTTAATTACGTAAGGATCATTAATCAAACCCAGGTTATATTCAACATTTATAACCCAACGAGTAAGTGGGTTAACATTACACTACCCGGTTCGTGCATCCTCACAATAAATACAACAATACTTGGTAGTGGGTATATTTCAATTACTGTATTAAGTAATGGGAGAGTCGTTGATTATACCCCATACACGTACTCACTATACATATCGACGTACGCCAATGATAGCGTTAACCTACTAATAAAACCGGCTGTTCCATTATCGTGCCCCTGCATAAACACTATAGTTAACGTATCAGTGAACGGCACATGCGTTGAACGTAACAGCGCCATTATAACATCAATCGCGTATATAAAGAGCAGTAATGCGGTTAGTAATAATCCCTATAGGACCTACGTATTAATACTCCTGTTAACTTCATTAATTGCACTCATGGTTTCATTAATCCCTGAAATTAAGCGATGGATCTATGGGGCATAAAACATTTATAATTTGCCAATATACAAGGCTTGATGCCAGGTATTAACGAGATTGTCCAGGAGGAAGCAAAGAAGATAGTGAATAAGTATTTCGAGCAGGTAAATGAGAGGATAAATAAGGCTAAGGAGGAGTTACTGAAGAAGGTTGAGGATATAAAGAACATTAAATAACTGGACCATAAAGCTTAACTACGAAATCCCTAGGTATGCCCTCTAAGAAGGCATTCAGTAATGCAATGACCATGTCACTTTCAATAAACTTAAAGTGCACAGCGGCTAATGAAGCCCCTGGAGAGAATTCTGTGAATAATGATATCATGGAATCCTCAAGATCCTTAGTAAACCTATAACTGAACGGTCCGAGGTACTGAACTAACGACCTTAAATCTGAGGACCCGGCTACTTTAATTAACTGATCTAATGATACAAATACTGAGGCTAGTTCCTCGAGAATTCTCGTAGGTGATTCACCGTAGATCTTAATTACGGTACTAAACACCGCGCCTGAACGTATTACTAACTCATTAATTAACTCCTGAGATATACCCCACAACTTACCCCTTAGAAACACATTAAGGTTATAGTAATCAACAAGCTCCTTAATGAACTTACCAACCGAGTAATCAATCCTTGCTAAATGCATTAAGTACTCTATGAAGGCCTTATCAATGAACGTATCAATGAGCATGATACTATATTGAGGATACTGCTTACTAACCTTTAGGAAACCGTCGAGTGCAGGACCTGCAGGATGCTGAAACTCCATTAACTTATTACGTAGATCCTCAACATCTCTAACACTCATAATGGCAGCTAGAATATGCCTCCTGCCAAGTTCCTCCTCAACAGCCACATTAAGTAAGCTCTCCAGAGAAACGCCACTCTCCAAACTCTTCATTAACGATTTGGTGATAACCTTGATATTTTCTAGCTCAAACCTCATTAAGTATGACTTTAATACTGTAGATGCTGGTGATGGCACTGATGACGCCAATAAACTTATTGACTTGATTACATGAGATCTAATTTCATTAGTTACTTGAGCCTCATCAACTATTTTACCTAACCTCTCAAGCACATCGCCATAGTCAGTACCCTTTAATACATTAACTGCATCATCAAGCGTCTGAGCAAGTATTAATGCATTTAACTTATCCTTAGTTAAGTACCTAGCCCTTAACCCCCTAACCCTAGGACCTAATGCCGTCAATTTAATTACGTAACTACTCGACATCTCGCCTATTCACCGATTAATAACTTAATGACCTCATCAACAGTTTTGTCAATCGCATCATTTACCTTCCTTCTGAACTCCTCAGTTTCCTTACGTAACTGCTCAGAATACTTGCTTACTTCATTTTCAATTTCCCTAGACTTACTCTCCCTATACTCATTAACGACACTCTTTATATACTCCTCAACTTCGCTCTGAACCTTAACCTTAACCTCATTTATCAACCTGGCAATCTCAGCATCACTACTATCTCTCAATTTATATACTTCATCAACCTTACTATCAACTTTCCTAAGAATCTCATAAAGTCGTTCTAAGGACACGATAAGCGCCTATGGGAGAGCCTTAAAAATATTATTGCATTATAATTCATGAAACTGAGGACTTGATCCATGACATATTAATAATGATAAATTATGACAGAGCCTTAAAAATCTCCCCAAAAATTCACAGTGTGGATGTTAAGGATGTTGTAAGGATATTCAGGTTCATAAGTATCGCCCTATACCTAGTGATAATTGTCATAACAGTAATTCTTGGTGCAGTGGCACTGTACCTCGCCATTAGGGATATAGCATCATTAATGCCCTTCTCCTCAATATCGGATCTAAAAATACTGAGCGCCTTGTCCGCAGTATTCCTTGTGGTTATTGCCCTTGAATTTGTTGATATGTTTCTGGAGTACATTAGGTCAGGTACCGTGGTTGTTGACTTAGTATTAGCCGTAGTGCTCACTGCCATCTCAAGAGAATTACTGCTTTACATTGCATCGCCCAGCGGTTCCCTAGACTATGGAATATTACTAGTTATGAGTATACTAATACTTGCGTTGGCATATTGGTTAGTCAATAGGGCAAAGGCTATATCACATACTAGTTAATTCAAGTCTCCTCGGCATTTCAGGCAGTAAGTTCCTGGTGCTATACAGGGTTTCGTATTCATTAACGCCGAGTCTCCTCATTATATCTCCTATGGCATCCTCAAGCACATTCCTATTAATACCATGTATCATGAAATAGCAGTTGTAGGGCCATGAACCAAGGGTCACTTCCCTAAGTACTACGTGTGTCGTCTCCTCAATTAAAGCAGTCCTCTCACAGGTTTCTGGGGTTGCCTTGAAGACAACCATGGCGTTCTCTCTAAAACCTACCCTATCCGAATCCAGTGCTGCGTAAAAGTCCCTTATTACTCCAATCCTCATTAAATTACCCAGTAAATTCCCCAACTCATCAACACTAGTCCCGGCTAAACTGGCTATTTCATTGAAGGGTTCCCTCACAATGTTTATTGACCTTAACCTCCTGAAGAACTCCATTGATAGTCCTGCGGATTCTATTGATGGCACGTTAAGTGGTAATACCATGGGCTTCGTGCGAGATACGCCACTCATTAGGTCGAACTTAACATCTATCTTATAGGTCCTTAAAGCCGTTAGAATTACAAAGTCATTAATACTAAATTTAGATAGAGTATTGGAAACCTTCATTATTAACTCCTCCCTGCTCCTGGCCTTTGTAACAAACCACACATTATACCTAGGGTGCTCCCTAACGAAATTATGCGAAACCTGCGCATCAGAATTTATAGCCTTGGCAACATCATTAATTAAATCACTAGGTACATTAACACCGACCAATGCTGATACCAATCCCCTTGATCTATAATTCACGAGGGCACCTATTCTCTTAATTACACTATTGCGAAACAAATCCCTTGTTTTTTCTAGTACCCAGTCCTCGTCCTCATTAAGCCTATTTGCAATTTTAAGAAATGGCCTTTTTACTATTGGGAAGCTATACTGTAGCTCCATTAATAACGATCTTAACTTAGTATCAAGCTCCACAGTACCTGTTATTTTGCCCTATTTAAAAGAGATTTGCGTTGTGTCTCAGTGAATAACTGTTATATAGGGTTTAATTGAAGTGTGCTTTGTATGGAGGAGTATGATTCAAGAATTGTTAAAGCACTCATTGATTTAATAAGTAAGAGCAGGGGCAGGAGGGTCACGATTAAGGCAAGGTCATTGCTCAAATTCGCTGGACTTAATGGTAGGCACTCCGACATATTAAAGACGGCTAAAGTCCTTGGGAAATTGGCGAGTGATGGTTATGTTAGGGTTGAGAGTACTAAACCCATTAAGACTAGGTCTAGGGTGCTTAGGTATATAATAACCGAGAGTATGGAGTTGTGGAAGTTAGCCAAGGAGAATCCCAATGGCGCCGCTAACGTACTACTGAGGAGATTAAGGGATTTAAGTAATTATGATGGAACCCAGACTTAACGCGAATGAGGGGTAGTGAGGAAAGAGAGGTGGAAATTGTTAAAGGACATAGGCTTGACTATCAATTATATAAATACCTTTTACAGTACTTCTCCGACAGTGAATTGCAGGGCATTTTCGAAAGTATAAGGAAACCACCGAGTAAGTATTATATAAGAGTCAATACATTGAAGATAAGTCCTGAAGAATTACTAAAATTATTACGCGAACACTCAGTTGATGTTTATCAAGATAAGGATCTACCCGAGGCCCTGTGGTTCCCTGTAAAGGGACCTAATAAAGTACCTTCGGCGCGTAAGTACGTCTTAGCCGATAAAAAAGCCTCTGAGAGTGTTTATGTGGGTGCTAACTTATATGTACCTGGCGTGGTTAAAATGAATAAGGATGTTAAGAAGGGTGATGAGGTTAATATAGTTGCTCCCAATGGTGAGATAGTTGCCTTTGGAATTGCTGAGGTTAATGGTGATGAGGCTAGAAGCATTAGGCGAGGCATCGCTGTTAAGACACTGGTTAGTGTATATAATATGCCTAAGGTTAGGGATTTGCGTGAGTATGAGCTTGGTCTTTTCTATGATCAGAGCCTACCAGCTCAATGGGTTACCCATGTATTAGATCCCAGACCTGGTGATGTGATTGTTGACATGAATGCTGCACCAGGTGGTAAGACGAGCCACATAGTACAACTTAGTGGTGGTAAGGCTGTGGTTTATGCGTTTGATAGAAGTGAGAATAAGATTAGGGAAATAATCGAGAATCTAAGTAGGTTGGGAATGGATGGCCTATATAGGGTTGAGGTTAGGGATACAAGGTTTCTGGACATTGATGAACCCGACCTAATTAACACTGTGGATAAGATATTAATTGATCCACCCTGCACTGACATGGGCGTTAGACCCAGGCTCTTTGACATGAAGACCATGGAAACAGTGAAATCGGCAGCAAAGTACCAGGAGCAATTCATTAAGGTTGCCTGGAAACTACTGAAGCCAGGTGGGGTCCTGGTTTACTCAACATGCACAATACCACCACTTGAGAACGAGGACAACATAGCCTATGCCGAGAACCTGGGGTTCGAGGTTATTGACATAAGCATACCTAACACATCCGGCGGTCTTGTTGATAGGTATAGAAACTCGGTCACTAGGTTTTACCCGCATGTACATGATACGCCAGGCTATTTTATAGCCAAACTCAGGAAGCCTACTCAAATGCGTCAATGAACTCAGGCTTAAGCAGATCCACCAAATCTCTAGTATTAATCTTAATCAACGTGTTCCTGGATCCACCACCGCATAATACATACTCATTCTCCAGTACTGATGGATCCATAATAACCCTAAGCGATAAAACCTTATTGCTAAGTGGCGTTACTGCACCAACATCAACACCCAACACCTGCCTAACCTCCCTAGCCTTAGCCATGGCCGCATGTTTACCCAGCAACATGGACAACTTATCAAAATTAATTGCCTTATCACCCCTAACTATCGCCACTAAATATTCATCATCTACCTTAAGTAATAATGTCTTCACTATTTTAGTTGCAGGTTCACCACTCTCCCTTGACGCGCTTTCCACTGTCTCGACACCATGGTTGAATTCGAGGATGTCTACCGTTAATCCCATAATGTTCTCTCTACGTACCTCAACCACAATACTTAACTAATAAGTTGCCCTTTAATCCTTTAATACAATAAATTATAAAGACACTTCAGTAATTATGGCCGTAGACATAGTTACTAGGGAATTCAGGGAATTCTTTAATGAGGAACCAACCCTGGTAACTTCGGCACCTGGCAGATTAGACTTTCTGAATACGCACCAGGATTATAAAGGGTTGCCGGTGGTTGCCGTTGGTATTAATCTAAGGACTTACATCGCTATTTCTAAATCCCAGGGTGAGTTTATGGTGGCGTCAGGTAATTTAAGGGATGATAATGTGAATTACTTCGACAAATTCTCACTAAGTGGTTTAAGATTAATTGGTGGTAAGTGGTTTGGTGATTACATTAGGGCTCTTGTGATGGCATTTATGAAACACGATTATGTAGTTAATCCCTTTAGGGCTTGGATACGTAGTTATGTACCAATAGCGTCAGGACTTGGAAGTAGCGGAACATTATTAGTAGCGTTAGCCTCTGCAATCAGTGCAGTTAATGGATTCAACCTCGATAGAAAGGCAGTCGCCGAGATAGCCTACGAGGCAGAGCACGATGTTATGGGTATACCTTGCGGTAGGCTTGATCAGTATGCGGCTGCCTTTGGCGATATTGTCGTTATTGAGACCAAGCCTCCCTATAATGTCGAGGTTCTACCACGCCTCAGTGGAGCGTTCCTGGTTGTGGATACAGGCATTAGGCATAGTACTGCGGATATACATCCTAGGCGTCAGCAGGAGATAGATGAAGGACTTAGTAAATTACTTAATATGGACATACCAGGGAATCTGAGGAAGAAACTTGGGATCCATTATTGGGAGGTTCATTGGGATGAGATCAAGGAAGATGATATGTCGCGATTTATTAGGGAACTGGATGACACACCCAGGAGAAGGATATTATATACATTGAGAGCTAACGAAAGTACGAAATTGGCATTGAAGGTTATTAAGGGAGAGGCCGTTGATATTAAGGACTTAATAAAAACGCTTAACTTAAGTAATACTGAGGTAGATAGCTTAGTTTCCAGTTATGATTGGAGGGAGACGTTGATTGGTAAGGTTATGACCTATCAACATAAATTACTTAGTGAGTACTATGATGTTAGCCTACCTGAAATAGATAAGTTAGTTAATTTCCTAGTGAGTGAGGGTGCCTATGGAGCTAAATTATCTGGGGCTGGTCTGGGAGGTTCTGTCATAGCACTTGTTAGGGATGAGGATAAGGCTAAGGAGTTGTTAGGTAAGGTCCTGGATAGGGGCTTGGCTCACAGGGGCTGGGTTGTTAGTATAGACAGTGGGGTGACTATACATGGGCAGTAAGCCCACGATGGAGCTCAGGTGGGACCCAATACTGAGGGAATGGGTCTTGGTATCCAATATTAGGCGCTTCAGACCGTGGCAACCAAGTAATTATTGTCCTTTTTGCCCTGGAAATCCAGAGACTGGTTATGGATGGAGGGCCCTCATTCTAGAGAATAGGTACCCAATGTTGATGGAAAACCCACCGGAACCTGGTAATCACTGGTTCTATAAAACAAGTAGGTCAGTGGGTAAGTGCTATGTGGTCGTTGAGACCCCTGAGCATAATATTGATGATATCAGTGACTTACCCATTGACCAGATAGAGTATGTCCTAAGTATGATAATTAATAAGGTGAGGGAAGAATCAGGTAAGGACTATGCGCATTACTTTCTTTGGTTTAGAAATAAGGGTAGGGAGATCGGTGTTTCGTTAACACACCCACATAGTCAAGTTTACGTATTGCCCTTCACACCAAGCAGAATTGAGAGAGAACTCTATAGTGCCAGGGAATACTTCAATAATTATGGTAGGTGTCTTTTCTGCGACATAGTTAAGGCCGAGCTTAAAGACGATGCTAGGATAATTTATAACAATGATCAATGGGTCTCATTCATGCCGTTTTATTCCCATTGGCCCTTTGAGGTACATATATACCCAAAAAGGCATGTTCAATTGATCACTGAGCTTACGAATGAGGAAGTTAGAAGCCTGTCAGAAGTCCTTAAGGTATCATTATGTGGATTAACACATGTATTTAGTAAACCCATGCCATACATACTAGTATTACACCAGGCGCCCTTAAGGGGTGACTATGCATATTATCATCTGCACATTGAGGTTTATGGTATATTGAGGGAGGAGGATAAGATTAAGTATGCGGCGGGTATGGAGACTGGAGGCGGTAATTTCACGTACGACTCAGTACCTGAGGAGAATGTCCAAAGGATAAGGGATTCGATAAATATGAATTGTATTCATAAGAGTTGATAATAACTGCGTTAGGTTTTTATTAAATTCTGCTTTTTACGGCACAATGAGCAGCACCTTCAAGATCTCAGTCACTAAGATGGATTTTGGAGTTAGTGAGGAACTGAGTGGAAAGGTTTATGATACTATAATAATTGGCGGAGGCCCTGCAGGCTTATCAGCAGCAATTTACGCGGCTAGGTATGGAATGAGCACCATAATAATTACGGAGGAAATAGGCGGACAGGTTGGTAAGTCTGGCTGGGTTGAGAATTACCTCGGCTATACAAGGATAATGGGCCCCGACCTAGTGACTAAGTTTGAGGAACATGTTAAGTACTACAATGTGCCGATAATTATTGATTCTGTGGAGAATGTGGAGAGGGATGGCGACTTATTCAAGGTTTATACTTTAAATGGGGATGAGTATACGGGTAGAACCATAATAATCGCTGTTGGTGAGAAGAAGAGGAAGCTTAACGTACCTGGTGAAGATGCATTCAATGGTAGGGGTGTTAGTTATTGCGCCCCCTGTGATGCACCATTATTTAAGGGTAAGGTTGTTGCTGTGGTTGGTGGTGGTGATTCAGCGGCATCAGCAGCACTGTTGCTAACTGAGTATGCCAGTAAGGTTTACCTGATACACAGAAGGAATCAATTGAGGGCTCAGAAGTATTACCAGGATTTACTGCTTAAGAATCCGAAGATAGAGATCATATGGAACGCCGTTGTTAAGGAATTGCAAGGTGATAAGTTACTCAGAAAGGCAGTGCTACAGAGGGTAGATACTAAGGAGGTCCTTGAGTTACCATTAGATGGATTATTTGTCGAAATAGGCGCAGAGCCGCCTATTGAGTTGTTTAAGAGGATGGGCCTTGAACTTTCACAGGATGGTTACATAAAGGTTAATCACCTAATGGAAACAAGCATACAAGGTATTTACGCAGCTGGTGACTGCATTGACCTAACACCAAGGGACTTTAGGCAAATCGTAGTAGCCGCTGGTCAAGGCGCCCTAGCAGCCTACTCAGCTTATAACTACATAATTAGGAGATACGGATTTAACAGACGTTAAGATAAAAAGGAAACTTTATTTATACGAGGTACTAATCTAATTTATTGTGATGAAAGGTGAGCATAATGAGGAGGAAGAGACCGTAGGCACACTTGAGGAATTACCTCTCTCGGCCAGATTGATTATTAATTATTTAGAATTCGAGCACTTAATAAATAATAAGAATTACATCACATTTAAGGAGATAATTGATGGCACAGGCCTTGGAACAAGAACGGCTAGGAACGCCATTAATCTACTGCGTAAAAGAGGATTGATAGAGACTTACCTGGATGTTAAGGAGAGAAGGAGGTACATGTATAGGCTTAATTTTAGGAATCTCACGCAGGATAGGATTGACGTAACACCTGGGCTTTACGCCATAGATATTGGGCTTGGCACAATACCAAGCATGACATTTAGGATCTATAGGGTATTGAGGGCTACTGCTGTGGCCTTCTATACTGATAGTGTTCCAACGAGTTACCTTGAGTTCACTAAATGTACATGCGCCATGCAGAGATTAGTGAATTATGAGCCGCAGGGTTTTGAGGAAATAGTGTATACAGTTGCTAATAATGGTGGTTCTGTGGCATTAGTCATGGATTCATTACTAGACTCTCAGGTTGTAAAGCCATACTTAGATGCAATCTATCAATCAGGTGATGGTAATAACAGAATAATGATCTACAGAGTCGTTGGCGTCTCACCAATACAGGTCGCTCTTGAGTTATTACTAATGGAGAGGGAGGATAAGGTATCATATAGGAGAGATAACATTATAATTCGTGTAATAACAACCAAGGAGACTCTTCAATTAAGAGACTACATTAAGGCGTATGTCTTAGCAATGGGTAATGACGGATTATGGTTTAAGGAATATGATATGGGTAACAATTTTAATGGATTAAAGGCATACATTGTTTATTTAAAGGTGTAATTTACCTAACCTCACTTTCACTCAATTGCTTGCCTAAGTACTTAGCCGCCAGTAATAGGAACCTTAATCCTCTTCTGGCGTCATTATCTCTTAATACCTCACTCATTGTTTCGGCTATGGATTTACCATCAATAGTAACTTCCCTCGCAGCATTTAGGGACGCTACATATGCACAGCATCTAATGCGTGCCATGAACTCAAGCAACGTATCTAAATTGGTCATTAAATATGTACTATTTTCATTAATAAGTGTATGCATTAATTCACTCAATACCTCGGGATCACCGAGTAAATCCCTCAACGTATCTAATAACCCAACATTACCCATTGCACCTACCAGGTCAAGTGCCTTCTCAAGGCCTTCCTTTACATGAGGTTCTGTAAGCTTTACAAGTATGGATAGTAGCCTATCATAATCATTGAGCAACTTAATGATGCTTGTCGTTAATAGATTCTTCATAAGATCCTCAACAACCTCATTATTCAATAAGTCATTTAATGAATCAAGTATGCCAAGTTCATCAAGTCTCTTCATAACCTTTAGGAATTTAATGAGAGGCTCAAGGTACTCAGGCGTTAACACCTCAAGAAGCTTGCTCTCAAACTCTAGCTGATTCTCGAACATGTCACTCACCTATACAGATAACGTAGTTTCGCGGGTTCCGTTGCCTCAAAATAAGCCTCGAATATGGAATCCCAGAGCTCTGGATATAGTATTATGTCCCAATAAGCGGCCGCAAAGGCTACCTTAAATAAGTGATTAATTCTATTTATCGGATACTTAATAGTTGAGTTATTGAAATCACTTATTACGAATGTACCAAGACCATAACCAACATCAAATGGGCAGTTAGTACGCCCAGTATTACGGGCATCCTCACCCTGAAGTATCCTAGCAACAACATCAGCCTGCAGATGAGCAGTAACTCCAGTCTTAGCCACTGGTAGTGCTGAGGCATCACCAATAACGAAGGCATCATCAAATCCCTTAATCCTATTCGTGAACTTATCCGCCTGAATAAACCTATCACTGTCGAGTATGTCCTCAGGCATATACTTAATATCAACACCAACGTGAGGTGGTATAACTATTGCCGCATCAAACTTAAGCTCCTCACCCTCCATTGAGTAGGCAACCCTCTTCTCAGGGTCTATGCGGTCGAGTGTGTAGAAGGTTACGTAATCAATACCCCTCTCCTTAAGCAATGGCTCTATTAACTCATTCATGGGCTCCGCGGGATATGGCCTTGGATAGAAAGTGGCAAAGACAATCCTCACCTTATCTCTCAAACCCCTCCTTCTGAAGAATTCCTCAGCAAGGAATGTACCCTCCAAGGGGCTTGGTGGACACCTATATGCACCTGGAGCCAGAATTATCGCTAACGTACCCTCTTTCATACTATTTAATGTCTGCCAAACCCTCCAGGCATTTTCCTCATTGCTATGGTAATTACCAAACATCTCGGTGACCTTATCAAGGCCGGAAATCCTTGAGTATTCCACGGTGGCTCCTGTGGCTATTATGACATAGTCATACTCTAGTCTTTTCCCATTCTTAAGTTCCACGTACCTATCCTGGAGATTAACAGCCTTAACGTCTGACTGGATGAAATTGATCCAGGGCTTTAGCACTGAACGTATTTCACGCTTAATGGTTTTCTTAGAGCCCCTGAAGGCTATGTACAGTAGCCAGGGCCAGAAATAGTTATAGGGTTGCCTATCGATGACAGTAATCTCAATCTCATCCCTAGGAAGCCTATTAGCAAGTATTGCACCGCCGGCGCCACCACCAATAATAATAACCCTCTTTTTAACAGAGGACATTGTTCTCAACCCTAATTATTTCTTCGCGGTTACTTTGATTATGGCGATTATTTTGTCGGGTTCTTTCCTTAATTCAATTAGTTGGTTTCCTGTTCTTTGTATCCAGGCCTTTATATCTGGTTCGAAGCCTGAGTCTGTGGCCCAGACCTCGATAATGTCACCATTCTTTGCATTCCTATACGCCTTAACAACTTCAGTAATGGGTCCAGGACAGGCAATACCCCTCGCATCCACAAGAACCTTGTTACCCTGGCTCATAACCACCACCTCATATGAATAATACTTGTCCTCCTTTTGCCATCTCCAGGAATGTTGTTACACCAACAATATCATCAACAAGTGCTGGATCGAAGTCCTCTCTCTTAAGACCGGCTGCCGACGACATCATGGAGCAAACATACACCTTAGCACCCATGCTCTTAGCTTCCCTAAGCATGTCAAGCCATGTGGGCGCCTTTATCCTGGCCATACCCTCCTGAAGCCTAGGAGCAAACTGCTCAAACTCCCTAGGCCAAACGGGTGGTGTTGGGTTCTTCAGTAGCTTAAACATTGCCCATCCAGTGAAGAAGATATTCACCTCATAACCAAGCGCCGCAGCTGCCTGAGAAATCACACCCACTGGTATTAACTTATCCTCCGTACCCGAGAACACGATCATGCTTATCTTATCCTTACCCGAGCTCATACAAGGATACGGAGTATTCAAATGAATAAAAATAATAAAATCAAGTGCATTTTATGCACCTAAAAAATAATCTTATAAAACTAAACAAAAGACCAAGAAAAAATATAGATAAAAACAAAACAGTATAAAAGCATTCATAAGTCAATAATGTCCATACTACGTAACTTATCGTGGAGACTCCTAATGATCAGTTACTGAGTAAGTTAACCTACATGCCAAGTGCATTCGTTGTGTCTCCTGGCAATGTCAAGTCATACCAATTGTCAATTGGTGTCAATGAATCCTTCAACAGGTGGGTCTACCTAATCAACCTCGAGAGGAAGGTTAAGGGGTTGGGTAGGTTAAGTCGTCAATGGGCTTTAGGGTTATGGCGTTTAGGGAGAAACTGGCATCTAGGATTCACAAAAACAAGGGGCTTTATAATGTTGTTAAGTCAATCATGATTGTTCACCATGAATTCACCAAGGCAATGAATGCATTAAGTAAGTTACTCCAAGTAAACCACCCTGCATGAACCAGGCTTAGGCGTTACTTACCTAGCTACAGTGACCAAGGTCCACTGACAAAACCGATTGAGACTTTGATTGAGGACTGGGGCAAGTTGCTTGATGCCGAGAAGCTTAGGCAACTATTGGCGTTAGTCAACATGAATGTTAAGCCCCTAGATAGATCATTAGTTGATGAAGCCGATGTGAAGTTGATTGTTTACGTGGATAATAGCGGCTACGTGGAGCTTAGGACCGTGCGTATGGATTATGGGGATGCCATGAGTATTTTAGAGAGGTTGAAGAGAACAAGTTATAATGGAGCTGAGCTGACTAAATGGAACGGAAGATGCATGGTCTACATGAGCATGAATGAAATCAAGAAATACCAAGACCTCGTGGTCGAGATCTACAAAGTACTAAAGAGGATGTGTAGAAAGGCAATGAGCAAAGGCAGGACAAGGAGAATGATAACGATAACAAGTGTGATAACCAACCTAAACTGCTAAAAACCCCACCCAAAGCCCACTGCCTAAAACGCCAATACACAAACTAATAAAATTTCCTGGAGCCCCGGCCGGGATTCGAACCCGGGAAGATTGGGTGTCTGCATTAGAAATTGATCCTGCAGCCCAACGCCTTCACCACTCGGCCACCGGGGCATTTTATGTTCTTGTACGGGAGATTTAAGCCTTTCGGCAGGTTCGGTTTGAATAATTTTTATCCTTTATAATTCGGATCAAGTTCCGTCAATGCCCTGATTATTCGTTCTTTCCTTTTCTCGTTCTTCGTCCTATTTAACATTTCATAAAGCTTAGGAATGACCGACATTTTAATGTCTTCACGTGCCCTAACCTCATCCCAGGGAATTACAACCTTTACACACTTCTCAGCTTTCCTCTTCCTAACATCAAAATCCTCACCGTATATTTGTTTTAATTGCTTAATAATTTTATGCGCATCAACCTCATTGTATCTCACAACCCTTAGTTCGACGCCCCTCTTAAAAACATCTATAGAAAACCTTATACCAGCTATCTTAATTTGAGGATGCCTCCTATTGGCATTAAATTAGTCATTTGTTTCAATTTATTCCACTTATCAATATTAAGAACATCAAATAATATCCTTATTACCGGTGGTGTAGTATCAAATATTTTCCTCGCCAAGTTAATGGCATTATTACCTCTAATAAATATTGGAACCTCACCTTTCGCGCTGTTGAATATCTCATAGTCAATGTCATGATTTTTTAGCATGCTAAGAATCGGTTCCCATTCATTAAACTCAACTTGGCCAATGGATATTTTAATCACGGGGCTTTAGCCTGGCTTTACTGTTACTATGTTTTAGTAAGGTTACATTACCATCACCAAGTATTACCGTACTCATAAACCTTAGTAACTCCCCATAATTAAATCCTCTAAGTATATCAATAGCCTTGTTTTTCAGTGAGACATAATCATTAGCCACCAAGTACCATTTAATTTTTACGTCATTTTTGTTTATGTCGATGGCGTTGATGCTGATGTATATCTTGCCTGGGTATAGTAGCATCCATAGTATGGTTTGCCATAGGTATGCTGTGATCATTGTTGGTCTGTTGTTTGCGTCTCTTCCTTCGTCGGTTATTGCAAGCCCTAGTCTTAGTGGTGTTAGTGTTTCTTTTTCGAGTTTTTCGTAGTCTTAGTTGTTCATGGTTTCCCTGAATATGTTGGGTATTTGTATTTTGAGTCCGTTTAGGCCTTTGAGTCTTAGTTGTATTGTTATGCTTTTGTCGTTGTTTCGTATTTTGTTTATGCTTAGCCCCACGTGGTTTTTATAGACGTGGACTGCAAGAGTCTTGCTTGTCCTGTTTATTATTACGCGGGCCCTCCCACTCGTTATCTCCCGGGTTAATTCCGCAACCTCATTTCCTAAAGCGCTGGTCCAGTAATTTCTTAGGTCGTTACTCATCTGTTTAGTAGTGATGGAGGATCTCCCTGATCGAACCTATTACTGATCTGTGCTGTTCATTCACCTCTTCGTAGTTCCCGAACCTATTAACTAACTCCTTAATTTCACTAACGTAATCATTAATCCACCGATCTCCATGGATACCCATTTATCAATCCTATCTATGGTCTCCTTAAGTAGTTCAATTACTTCGTCTCTGGTAGCCTTATCCGTCACGGGTTCCCTCGCCACGCACTTCCTACCTGGTCTGCAATCACCATAGTAAATCCCTATATTGTCAGGGATCTTAGGAGCCATTGAGCATTCATACGTTTAATTTATCCGTTTGGTTAATAAATTACTTTCAGTGTAATGGTAGAAAGTTAATTAATGAGGAACGTGGGGGTAAGGGGTTTCGATGGATTTGTTTCGTAAATTATGTGCTTTGACTGTTTTATTCCTATATTGTGAAGGGCTTAATCGAGACATAGCTCACGACTTGTCAAGGTGAGTTTTTACCACTAGTTATGGTTACACCTTTTATGTTGTTGGATTTGTGAGAAGGTTTAATATTTTGTTTGATTATATTGTTTATGATGGTTAATAGGTTTTTGGTTTTTGTTGGTGTTCTTGTTCCGTTTCTCATGAGCGCATTTTGCGTGTTCTCCGTTGTTTATTTATTTCCTGGGATTGCCGCTGAGTTTCATGTTAGTATTAAGTATCTTTCGTTTCTCGTGATGTTATCCTTCATTGGTGGTGCTTTGGGTGGTGTTGTTTTGGGTATGCTTGCTGATGCGTATGGTAGGCGTGTTGGCTTGTTGGTGTCAGTATTGATCTTCTCAGTATTTACCTTAGTTGCCGGTTTTGTTAATGTGCTGTGGGTGTTGTATGTGTTTTGGTTTTTGGTTGGTTTTGGCGTTAATGCTGAGAATGGGATAACGTATGCCGTGATCACTGAAGTTTGGAAGGGTGGCAGGGGTTTAATGGGTGGTCTTGTTCAGGGTATTTACTTCGTCGGTATTTTGATGGATGCTGCTTTAA
The DNA here is from genome assembly GCF_049966235.1 of Vulcanisaeta sp. NCBI lineage: Archaea > Thermoproteati > Thermoproteota > Thermoprotei > Thermoproteales > Thermoproteaceae > Vulcanisaeta > Vulcanisaeta sp. The sequence continues at coordinate 38,838 of NZ_JBMFVA010000007.1, read as the reverse complement.
CGAGTATTATACCGTCGTGGAGAATAGCATTATTTATTGTTGGTGCCCTATCCCTTGTCTTATCAGTACCTCTTGTGATCACAATACCCGAGACCACGAGCAAGGTGGGTATCTCTAGGGTTGGTTATGGTGAGTTGTTTAGGGGTAAGTACCTGCTATTGACTGTGTTGTCCACGGCATTGGTGGCTTCAGCATTCCTCTACACAATACCACTGGTCTCTTTAGCCCCCACATACCTGAGCGTGGTTAGGGTTGGTGATCTCCATGCTTGGTTAATCGCATTACCCATAATTGGTGTTATAGCCTACATACTGGCTGGGTACCTCTCGGACGTATATGGCCGGACCGAAGTCCTACTTGCCCTAAGCACTATAGCTGCTGTGTCGGCTATAGCATTATTAATAATACCAGTTACATCCTTAGATTACGTAGTGATTCCCATGGCTATGGCATACTTCTCATCATCAATATTCTCATACCTGGGTGTATTCATAAGTGAGCTTTATCCCATGAGGTTTAGGGCAACGGCTTCCAACTTCGCGTTTCTATTGGGTAGGGTATTAGGTGGGGTTGGTCCTCCCCTTGTGGCGATTTTATTCATTAAAAACCTGAGTTTTGGACTAGGTGTAGTATTACTTATATGCGCTGTTGTGGCGTTGGTATCAACATTAATAATAAAAAGGGTAACTAGGGCAGGATAAGGAACCAATTATCTATCCTTATTTAATTTTATTTATGAGCTCATTTTTAACATCCTTACCTAACCTCATCAATATTCCCCACGCAGCCAAGACGCCCGTGGCTGCAGCTACATTTATGCCCCTTGATAAACCAGCACCATCACCGGCTGCGAATATTCCATCGACTGTGGTTTCCATATATTTATTAGTAATGGCTCTCATACTATAGTACTTAATCTCTGGTGCGTAGAGCAATGTATATTTTGAGGCGAGTCCAGGTATTACATTATCCACCTTGTGTAGGAACTCCATTAAATTATCGAGAACCCTATGTGGTAATGCCATCCCTATGTCACCTGGTGTTACAAACTTAAGCGTTGGCTCAATAACATTTCTCCTGACCCTATCCCACGTAGACCTCCTACCATCTTCAAGATCACCAAGCCTCTGAATTATTGGCTTACCACCACCTAACTTCGTAGCCAACCTAGCAATTGACTTACCATACTCTATCGTATCCTCCATGGGATCCGTAAGCCTAATCGAAGTTAATAATGCAAAGTTAGTGTTATTGCTATTCCTATCCACGTATGTCTCCCCATTAACACCAGCCGTACCATCATCATATCTCTCCATGACCACAAAACCCCCTGGATTAACACAGAATGTTCTAACCTTATCATCATGAGATTTCGTATACATAATAACCTTTGGATCCATATACAGGCTAGTTATTGGGTCCATAACGTACTTAGGAACCTCAACCCTAACACCAACATCGAGTGGATTAGGCATTAACTCAATGCCTAGCCTTCTCGCCTCATCCCTAAACCACTCAGCTCCAGCCCTGCCTGGTGCCATTAGTACCGTCCTAGCCTCAATAATTCCTCTCCTAGTCTTTAACGAGAAGAACCCATTACCTCGCTCTATACGCTCAACCGCAGTACCAATAACGAACTTAACTCCGGCCTCTGTTAAGTATGAAGCGAAGTTTTCAATAACTCTTATAGAACCGTCAGTACCAATGTGCCTCTGCCTAATGGGCACGAGCTGGGCACCAACACGAGCCAGTGATCTCTGGTACTCCTCGAATGCAGATCCCCTAGGCTCAAAAACCCTCTCTTGCGGCGACCCAAACTTTAGGAAGATCCTATCAATGTAATCAATGAGTAGGTTAGCTGCATCCCAACTATTGAGGATTTCCTGAAGATCACCACCAATGTCAGGCCTTAGGTTAATAATACCACTACTGAAGAGCCCAGCGCCACCAATACCATGAGTTATGTGACAAGGCACACAGACACACTTACCAATCTTAGCCAATGGACAATGCCTTTGCCTAGGCATGTAGCCTTTATCAACCAACACAACGCTTGTATCCCTAGTGTTTTCTACAATCTCATAAGCCGCAAATAAACCTGCAGGTCCACCTCCAATTATCGCCACATCATACATCATGGCCCAACCACCTCACGGCGCATGTCAATCATGTCCATGGAATCCTCGCCAGTCCCTACTAACGTAACCGGTACCTTCAGAACCTCACTAACGCTCTCAATCCACCTCCTCGCTTCAACGGGTAGGTCATCCCACCTCCTCCTTCCACGAATACTTGGAAATAATGCGTCAAACTTTGTTATGGCTATCTGAGTTGGTCTATTTAGCATTATAGCCCTCCTGGCTAAGTCAATATTAAATGGCGCAGCGCGTCTTGGCCTACCAGTGACTGTACCCCTCTCAGCCCAGCCCCTCGTGACCACCTCATCCATACTTAACTCACCAGGTAATTCACCAGCACCTACCCTCGTCACATAGGCCTTAAACACGAGTATAATATCACTAACAAGCCTTGGACTAATCCCAACCTCACTAATAATGCCCGCGGCCGTGGTATCTCTCGAAGTCACGAATGGGTAAGTACCATGGTAAAGACTCAGGAAGGTTCCCTGGGTACCCTCAATAATTACATTACCATCCCTATCCAACTCCTCATTAACTTCCCTACTAACATCAGTTATTAAGTCCCTAAGCTCGGGAAAATCCCTGGCAGTCCTTAAAACCCTCAGTACCCTATCAATCATCGCCGCACCCACGCCCTGACCAGTTGACCCTATAACCTTCATTAAGTACTCATTACTTCTCTCGCTTTCAACATGCTTATCCTCAATAATACCAGTATTGGCGTCGACCCAAATCCTACCCCTGCTACCTGTCTCCTCAATCTCCCTAAATAAGACATCAATCTTAAGCAACGCGCCTGGCGCTATCATAAGCCTTGTCAATTTATTAATGAAGCATGAAGGTACAATCCTAAGCTTCCAGTACCTCCCACCGTAATTTACGGTATGACCAGCATTTATGGAACCAGTCCTAACGCAAATACTTGCTTTATCTACGAGACCTAAATAAGACACTACCTTACCCTTACCCTCATCGCCAAACCATCCACCAACAACTACTGTTAGTGGCACTTTTTAATTAAAGACATCAACACTTATTTAAACATTGCTTCAGCAGGTACACGTAATACATGGCCACTATCATTAAATAAATTTTTAAATAACGATACCATTAAGTTACTGTGGATTATATATCACCACTAGATGATAGGTATTACGAGGAACTGAGGGATTACGCGGCGGCAGTTTCCGAAAAGGCATTCGTGAAGTATAGGTTGAGGATTGAGATTCTATACCTTAACTTCGTAGTTGATGCACTAAGTAGGGTAGGCCTAGTGAAGCCATTGACTAAAGAGGAGAAGGAAAGATTGCTTTCATTGAGGTTTAGTGATGATGATTATGAAAGGTTTAAGGAGATTGAAGGTAAGCTCGGTCACGATGTTAAGGCGATTGAGTACCTGCTCAGGGAGAAACTTGGTAGTGTTGATCTTGGCAGGATAACCCATTTAACGCACATTGGATTAACTTCTGAGGATGTGAATAATCTGGCTCTTGGAATCCTCGTTAGGATTGCCACGTACAATTACCTAATGCCTGAACTAACTAATTTATTAAGTACGTTGGTTACTCTAATGGAGAGGTACGCCAGTTTACCAATGCTTGGGAGGACTCATGGACAACCAGCGACACCGACAACCCTCGGTAAGGAGATTGCATATCATGCCTGCAGGTTAACCTATTGGCTAAGTATGACAACTGACATTAAGTTGCAGGGTAAGGTTTCGGGTGCCACTGGGTCTATGGCCAGTTTCCCAATGATTAGTAGGGACATTGATTGGCCACAGGAATTGAACAAATTCGTTAGGGAGCTTGGTTTTGAACCTGCGCTGGTCACAACACAAATACTGCCCCCTGACACACTGACCCAATTATTAACATCCATTGGCCTAATGTCTCAGTCGCTTATTAATCTCGCTCAGGACCTTTGGATTTATAATATGCTTGGTTACGTACATGTTCACGGTAGACCCATAGGATCATCCACAATGCCTCATAAGGTTAATCCAGTAGATCTTGAGAATGCTGAAGGCAATTTGAAGCTTGGTTCTTCAATCCTCATGGAGATCAGTAGGCATATTCAAGTGAGTAGGCTTCAGAGGGATTTAAGTGATTCAACTATTAAGAGGAATATTGGGCTTGGCATTGCTCACGTGATCCTTGGGGTAAGGAGACTGAATGCCGTATTGAGCAGTATTGACGTTGATGATGATGCCATAAGTAAGGACTTGAATGAACATTGGGAGGTACTTAGTGAGGCTGTTCAGGTTAGGCTTAGGGCGTTGGGTATGGCTGATGCCTATGAGAGGGCGTTAGCGATATTCAGGAGGTCGAGAATGGGAATAGAGGATTATGAGAGGGTATTAGATGAATTAGGCGTTAATGATGATGTACTGCGCGGACTAAGTCCAGGTAAATACATTGGTTATGCCAGGGATTTAACCATGAACTGCCTAAGCCAGTGTAAATATACACTGGAGATCATTAGGGCTAAAATGAGTAACGAGGTTAATACCCTGAAATCCCTTGAATTTTTAGGGCAGTAATACGAATACCGCGACCAATTAAAATAACCCAGCAATAATTAAGCCACCTGATAAAGCCAATTACATGCAGAGCAGTAAGTATGAATTGAGGAGGAAGTTAATGGACATTATTGTGAAGGAGTTAGACATGGTGCTTATGCACGAGGAACGCACCTACAGATTAATGATTAGGAGCGATGATTGCATTCGATTGATCCTAATAAGTGATGATTATGAAGTAATTGAAAGTAAATGTCTAAACAACGTGAGACTAAGCACAGTAATAGCTTTCCTGAGTGAAGCATTGTTGCATTAAACAAGCCACCTCATTATTAATGCTAGGATAAAGCCAATAATCATGGCAGCAATGAGGGACGGCACAGTCTCAACAGCCCTCCTCAGTCTAGTCCAAAACCTCCTGACAGCACTCGGTCTCCTATAAATAATGAACTCAATACTCAACGAGTTGGGACCACCCCTGACGTAGTAAGCCCTAACCACACCCCTAAACCCCGATTCACTTAAATCCCTGGCAAACCTAGCCAAAGCCTTACTAGGCACTAACAGAAAACAAAAATAACTAATTAATATAAGTTATTAGTAACGATGCTTAGATTACATAGCCATAGCATTGGCATATTCATATTATTATAACTAGAGCTTAATATGACTGAATAAGATTAAAATATTCCTGATTAATACTAGTTAACTTAAAGTCCTAGATTCCTTAAAATAAATAATTCCTTATGGTATTTAATTTCAATTACTAAAAACACCAGAACATTAATACCTACTATAGTCCTTAACGACCCTACCAAAATCTAGCACGTAGTCAAAGGTCCCATAAACACACCTAATTACTCTCCTCGGCCCCAACCTATAAAGCGGATCAATATCACTCTTGTTATTAAACACCAACGTACAAGGACCAGTCCAAACACTCTTCGGAGTCAATTTATGCCTATACCTATCAACCAATTGAACCAGCGGCTCAGCACCATCACCGGCTGGCGGAATAACCTTAAGGGCAAGCCTAGTGATCGGCAGTGGCTCTATCCTAGCAGGTTCCTCAGGCCTGATCACGGTAGTTATAAGTCTCAACCCCTCAGGCCTTTCTAGGAATCCATAAACCAAGTCAAAGCTCCTCCTAATATCAAGAACCGCGAATTTTTTGGGAACACCCCACACTTCTCTACCCGCCGCAAGCCCTACGTCACTATTAACGTAGTTATAAGCCGTATAATACTTCTCCTGACCATCAAGCAACACCTTAATGTCCACGGCAAACTCATTATAAGGCCCTAGAGTACTGAATGGGAATTTAAAGAAGGTGATGATGACCTCTGTGGGCACTGGAACCTCCAAATCCTCGGGAATCACCTCAGCGGCACCCTCTGGATCAGCCTCGAAGAATACCTGGAGGACTTCGGCATCAGGAAAATACTGGGGTAATTTTGCAAAGAGAGGTGTATTTCCTGGCATTGACCAGAGATTTCTAACGGAAAGCTTGCCTTTAATCCTATTTTGCATAGCCATTAAGGGCTGATACATAATTACAGAAATTAAGTTTTGCCTTAAGAAAAGTATCGGCAATATTTACGTAATAAGATACGAAAGTTCATTAAGAGGAATTTATTTAAGAATATAAATTTTAATCTAAATAATATGGTATTAGAATGCTATAAGAAATGCCGTAAATACGAGAAAAATGAAATACTATATACTAACTGTGTGGAAGAATGTATAAGTAATAATAATAGTAAAAAGAAAAATAGTTTATTTAAATATTTATTCTTATGGTTATATTTAAGAGGTTTATGGAAATATATTTAACTTTAGCCAAAAGAAATACTTAAATAGACAAAATATTAAAAGACAGAATATGCCAACCCAGCCGGAGCAGCTTACACTTGAAAAGGTTGTTGGCAAGTTATGGGGCCGTATAATACCCTTTGTATTCATACTGTACATAATAGCCTTCTTCGATAGAACCAATATAGGGTTCACTATAGTACCAATGCACGAGGAATTAGGATTCTCCTATGCTGCCTTGGGCTTAGCGTCAGGTATATTCTTCATTGGCTACTTCATATTTCAAATGCCAGGTACATACTTAGTTGAAAAAATTGGCGCCAGAACCATAGTTGCCATATTCCTATTTGGTTGGGGCCTATTTGGGCTCCTAGTGGGTACTATTACGAATATTATTCAACTTTACGTCTATAGATTCCTAGTAGGTTTCATGGAGGGAGCATTCTTTCCTGGAATAATTTATTACTTATCACTATGGTTCCCACAAAAGTGGAGGGCTCAGGCGGTGTCCTTGTTCATGACAGCAATACCCGTGTCAACCATAATAAACAGCCCATTAGCTAGTTATATAATAATAACGCTTGGTTGGCGTTGGGTATTTTACATAGAAGGTCTACTCGCCATAATATTTGCCCCAATAGCCTATTTCTTCATTACAAACAGACCTAGGGATGCCAAGTGGCTAAGTGATGAGGAGAAGGCCGTACTTGAGCAAGCACTTAATGCTGAGAGGGAGGAGGCCGCTAAGAGAGCTAAGCAGAGCATTTGGTCGGCCTTGGCTAACCCTGTCACGATAATACTGGCATTAATATACTTCTTCTGGATTACGGACTTCTACGCAGTTAATATATGGACGCCGGCTATTGAAAAGTTGGGTAGTAGTTATGGTTATTTAGTGATTGGTATTATAGTGGCTATTATATGGATAATCGGCCTAATATGGATGGTTCTTTGGGGCAGGCATTCAGATAAAACCTTAGAAAGAATTCACCATACGGCAATACCTCTCATAATAGGTACGGTGGGCTCTGCCTTAGCGCTGGCGTTTCCAAGTAATTTCACGGTCGTAACAATAGCGCTTATATTAATGACGATGGGCATACTGGGTGGTTTTGGTTCCTTCTGGAGCCTACCAACGCTATACTTATCAGGCGCTGCAGCAGCTGTAGCTATCGGCCTTATAAATTCAGTTGGAAATTTGGGAGGCTTCGTAGGGCCCTACATTGTTGGTTATGTAGAGACCGCAACTCATAGTTTTGCATTAGCGTATCTAATACTCACTATTTTCTTCATAATAGCGGCAGTGTTAGTGTATTCATTAAGGCTGTTTAAGCAGGTACAGGTTAGTGCTAAATCGTAGGTTAAAAACAATTTAAATTAAAATTTAAAAATTGTATATATTATTATTTTCCATGACAAGCAAAGTAACAATTAAGGTTAGAAGTCGAGTTGTTACTGAAGGTCCTGAAAGAGCTCCTCATAGGAGTCTCTTTAAGGCTGATGGTTACAGTGACGAGGATTTAGCTAAACCATTAATTGCACTTGCTAATTCCTGGAACGAGATTGTGCCTGGCCATATTCATTTAAATGAATTAGCTAAGTATGTTAAGGAGGGCGTTAGAGTTGCTGGTGGTACACCAATGGAGTTTAATACAATAGCCATTGATGATGGCATAGCCATGGGCCATGAGGGTATGAAGTATTCATTAGTTAGTAGGGAGACTATTGCGGATTCTGTAGAGGAAATGGTTATGGCTCATGGCCTTGATGCTGTCGTCTTGCTAGCTAGTTGTGATAAGATTGAACCCGGCATGCTTATGGCTGGGGCTAGAATGAATATCCCTGCCATATTCTTTAATGGCGGTCCCATGATGACTGGCTTCCTTGGCGAGAAAATGCTGTCATTAGGTGATGCGTTTGAGGCCGTAGGTGCATATTATGCAGGAAAGATAACGCTTGAGGAATTAAAGTTAATAGAGAACAATGCATGTCCAGGACCTGGTTCATGCGCTGGGCTCTATACTGCAAATACAATGGCCATACTAGCTGAGGCATTAGGCATGGCCTTGCCTGGAACCTCGACAATACCTGCTGTGGATTCTAGGAGAAGGATTGCCGCTCGTGCAGCTGGCGAAGCAGTGATGAAGTTATTAGAGCTTGGTATTAAGCCTAGGGACATATTGACTTATGAGGCGTTTGAAAATGCCATAGCCATTGATGCTGCGATGGGTGGTTCAACAAATGCCGTACTTCATCTACTCGCAATAGCCCATGAGGCCGGGGTTAAATTAACCCTCGATGACTTCGACAGAATTTACTCAAAGACTCCCTACATAGCTGATTTGTTACCAGGGGGTAGATACGCGGTTTGGCAGTTAGATAGGTTAGGTGGATTACCATTGGTATTAAGAAGATTGCTTAAGAAGGGATTAATCCATGGCGATGTATTAACTGTAACTACGATGACGTTGAAGGAGAACCTTGAGAAGTATAAGGCTCCGTGGCTTTTACCTGTTAGGGAGGAGGATAAGACCATAGTTAAAGATGCTGATTCACCAATACTGCCCATGGGAGGCATTGTGATTCTAAAGGGTAACTTAGCACCTGAAGGCGCTGTTGTTAAGATTGCCGGAGTTAAGCGATTAAGACATGAAGGACCGATACGTGTCTTTGATAATGAGGAAGATGCATTTAAGGCCGTAACAAGAGGCGAGATTAAGCCTGGTGATGTTGTGATCATTAGATACGTAGGTCCTAAGGGTGCACCTGGTATGCCAGAAATGCTTTCAGTAACTTCGGCAATAGTTGGTGCTGGACTTGGGGATACGGTTGCGTTAATCACTGACGGAAGATTTAGTGGCGCTACGCGAGGGTTCATGGTAGGCCACGTTGCACCCGAAGCTGCCGTCGGCGGTCCAATAGCAATTGTTAAGGATGGAGATATAGTTGTCATTGACGCCTATGAAAAGAGGTTAGAGGTTAAGTTGAGTGATGATGAGATAAGAAATAGAATGAAGAATTGGACACCACCAAAACCTAAATACACAACGGGAGTATTGGCTAAGTATGCTAAGTTGGTAACAAGTGCATCAAGAGGTGCTGTCCTAGAGTAGACCTTATAGATCAGAATTGGTAGAACTTAAAAGGATCATTAAATGTAAGTATTGATATATGGATATAATGGTTTTACCTGGCGATGGTATTGGACCTGAAATTATGAGAAGCGCACTAAGAATCCTTGAAATAATGCGTAGTAATTTTAATGTTAAGATTGAATCACAGGTTTACGATAACATAAATGCGAGGAATATAGCCTCTGGTAAAGTAACCCTTGATTACGTACTTGATGAGGCAAGGAAGTATAGGGCCATTTTAAAGGGACCTATGGGTGACCCAAATATTAGGACCAAGGAGGGTGTTGAGGCTGGCTTGGACATAATACTTGGACTTAGGTTTAACCTTGACCTTTACGCAAATGTAAGGCCTATTAAGTTGCTTCCTGGCGTTCAATCTCCATTGAGGGACTATGGTGATGGTAGTAAAACAATTGACTATGTGTTAATAAGGGAGAACAGTGAGGGACTTTATTCAAGTCATTTTGGTGGTTTAATACTTAGGGATGATGTAGCTATTGATATTCAAACAATAACTAGGAAGGGTACTGAGAGAATAGTGAGGTTTGCATTTGAATTAGCTAGGAGAAGTAAGGGCAATGCCTATGGTGAAAAAGTCGTGACATGCGTTGATAAGAGCAATGTTTTAAAAAGTTTCTATTTCTTTAGGAAAGTATTCACGGAGGTCGCCAGGAATTACTCGGATGTTAAGTATAACTTTATGTATGCTGATGCCATGGCTCAGTTCATGATATTACACCCAGAAATGCTGAATATTGTGGTTACTGAGAATATGTTCGGTGATATACTTTCTGAGCTAGCCGCGGCTACCGTGGGCGGTGTTGGACTTGCATGGTCTGGTAATATTGGTGATGATAGAGCAATGTTTGAACCTGTTCATGGTAGTGCGCCTGACATTGCTGGTAAAGGCATTGCAAATCCGACGGCTATGATAATGGCAACATCAATGATGCTTGACTGGCTTGGTTATTCAAGGGAAGCTAAAATAATTGAGGATGCAATACTTGATGCATTAAGAAGTGGAGTAAGAACGCCTGACATTGGCGGTAAGGTAACTACGGAGGAATTTACAAACGAAATAATAAATAGGGTTTTAAGGCGCTAACATTTTTAAATTCATGGTATGTTTGGTTCGTATCTTCCGTCTATAGCTGTCCATCCACCATCAACGTAGATTACTGCGCCCGTTATGTAGGATGCAGCTGGTGTTGCTAGGAATATAGCGGGGCCGGCTATTTCCTTCACCGTTGCCCACCTCCTGAGGGCTGGTTTTGTCCTATATGCCTCATACCATGCCGTATCCTTCTTAATTTGTTGCGTTAATTCTGTCTCAACTACGCCAGGTGCAATAACATTAACCCTAACATTATACTTAGCCCACTCTGCAGCGGCTGTCCTAGCTAATTGCACCATTGCGGCCTTAGTGGCTGCATAGACTGATTGACCAGGCTCAACAACCAAGTGCCTAATTGATGACATTAACACTATTGAACCACCTCTCGGATTCTTAATCATGACATTACCAAACTCCTTAAGTAGGTAATACGTACCCCATAGATTAACCCTAAGAACTCGCTCAAACTCATCATAAGTATAACTAAGTATTGACTTTCTGACATTGATACCAGGAACTATATAAAGCGCATCAATGTTACCAAAGGCCTTCACTGACTCATTAACTAGCCTCTTAACGTCATCAAGCTTCGTAACGTCAGCAACAACACTAACAACATCATTGGTAACGCTCCTAATCTCCCTCTCAGTCTCCTTAAGTCCATCCTCATTAATATCACTGATAACAAGCTTACCGCCATTGGCAGCCCACGCAAAGGCAATACCTTGACCAATACCCGAAGCAGCACCGGTAACCACAGCAACCAAGCCCTTAATAGAAAATAAATCCCTCATCTCATCGACATTAGAATATTTACCCATATACCGTTATATTGTGTTTATTTTTAAATATTACCATTAGTATCCTTATAATATCGTGAATAATTCTCCTTATACTTAACTGCGTATTTAACAGCTTTTTTAATAGCCTCCACCATACTTGTTTCATCAGCAATCCCTTTACCGGCTATATCAAATGCTGTTCCATGATCAACTGATGTTCTTAAGAACGGCAATCCAAGTGTTAAGCTCACGGTTCTCCTGAAATCATACATTTTAGCAGCTATATGTCCTTGATCATGGTATAGTGAAATCACAATATCATAATTACCCCTGGCAGCCATATAAAATACAGAATCGGCTGGAAACGGCCCGTAAACCTCAATATCGTACTTTGTCCTAGCCTCCTCAATTGCAGGTTTTATTTCATCAATTTCCTCACGACCTAATAATCCATCCTCACCAGCATGGGGATTTAAGGCGGCAACTGCGATCTTACCGTTATTAACGCCTAATAACTTAAGTGATAAATCAGCTTCGAATATTCCCCTTATTATTTTATCTTTAGTAACTTCAGAAACTATTTTACTAAATGGTATATGCCTAGTTAGGAAGTATATCCTTAACTTTTTAACTTCAAAAATCGTTATGGATTTACTGGAGTTTGTTAAATCCTGAAGTAACGTAGTATGATCAATATGTTTAGAGCCAGCTAATTTCCAAGCTTCTTTATTTATTGGTGCGGTTACCAATGCGTCAATTTCATTCTTCATTGCTAGTTCAACTCCTAATTTAACACTCTCAAGAGATATCCTGCCGGCTTCCCTTTGCACTTTACCAAACTCTATATCTTGACCAGGAATTTCAATAAAGTCAATACTTCTTAATATATCAGTTGGATCTAAATTAAGTATTTTTAGTACCTTTAGAAATTGATCCTTATTCCCAACTAGGATGAAATCCGCATTACTTTTATCCTTTAATTTACTTAGTGCCTTGGCAGTAATCTCATATCCAATTCCAGCTGGGTCTCCTAAGGTTATACCTATCTTGGGCCTCACGATCCATTAAGTACTTATCATCTATTTTTATTTTTCGCACTTAAACCTAGTAGGAAATCCCTAATTATTACGTAGGTATCCTCCTTTCCAATGAACCCTCCCTTAGTTACAATCAACTTACCATCTAATATGCCTCCTTTTATAATACCGACACCAATTAATGGCATAATATCGGCAATACTTTCAATAAACAAACCGCCAGATAATTCAAAAATGAAATTTGCGGTTTCCCCACCACTCAGAACTATCGCATCAAAATTCATTAAATACTTTACCAATTCCTGCGTTAGTAACCCTCTATCTCTCACGTAATCAAAGTAAATGATAATCCAATCATTATCAACAGCATAATTTGTTTTGATTAAATCATAAAGTCTAATTACATAAAAACCATGACTCTTAGCATAATTTATTTGCTTAATTGTCATTTCCTGCGTACTACCAATAACAAAAGCTATTCTCCTAGCGACTTTATTCATTATTAGGCGTGACTGTTCCTGGTGAATTAATGCAGCATGCTGCTGAGCGGTATAGGCAATTAAATATAATGGATCCACAGGTACTATATTTTGATTTCTTGTAATGAAATTAGCTATCTTCCTTAAGTCATCATGAGACCTTGAGTCGATTATAAATACCTTACCAGTAGTATTCTTTATATCAATCAGTTTGTTAATGTCATTTATTATGATTGGAGTAACACGACTGAATCTAGTAAGTATGCTATCCCTTGAATTATTTATTACCGTAAAGCCATTAGTTGTATATCTACCATATTCAGGTATCGTATCGGTGATTACAATAATAAATCCTCCTTCAATGAAGGGTAAAATTTCATCCTCAATATTCCCCCTTAATGCACTGTCAATTCTCTTACCAAATCTATACCTGCCATTATTAAATAACCCTAGTACATAATTTACACGGTTCTTTGCACTTACGCCGTCTATCATTCTACTCTTAGTATTTACAACTACGCAATTATATGGTAAAGAAGCTACATCATTGATAAAGCTATTATCATAATTAATAACAATAGAATTACAGAAACGAGACATGAAGCCAGAAATACCATTTGCGCCAGTTAAATCATCTGAAATCACAATGAACTTCAGATCCATATAAACCTCAAGCATAATTCCCTATTATATTTTAAGTATTACTATTTTATCAAATAAAAATGTAGAGATAATGAATTACAATATATAAATAATTTAACGCAATCTTTATCATTCGTAAATAATAAAATATCATCTTAAGGCAAGTTAAATTTTTAAATTATTAAATGACTCTTTATGTTCGTGTCTCTTGACTGGTTTAAGTCCTTAAGGGATGTCATTGTGACCAGTCTTAGGGATTCATGGCTTCCATTTCCCGTTGATAAGTCAATATGTAACAAGTGGAGAGAGGGTCTGGCCTTTGATAGTGATAGTGGCACTGTACTGTATACCTCATGTCTTTACCAATTAGCTCCTGTTATTGAAAGAGCTGTTACTGAACTTGAGAGATTTGGCGTCACTAAGGGCGGCGTATTAGCTAGATTTGCAGCTGTTGGTACCAAGGTTTTTGGTAAGGCATTACTTAGACCCAGTGACGAGGAGCTTAATAGGGCTAATGTAATCGTTAAGAACATATACAACACGCTTAGGGCCTTGGGCATCAAATTTAGGGTCCTCGATAACGAGCCTTACAGTGGCGCCCTGCTCTATGAGTTAGGTTTCGTAAATGATTTTGCCGATTACGCCAAAAGTGTTTACAAGATTTTTAGGGACAATAACGTGAATGAGGTAATAACCATAGACCCACATACCCAGCATACCCTCGAGAAGCTCTATCCAAAGTACGTACCTGAATTCAACATTAAGGTTAGAAGTTACTTGGATTACCTGGACCCAGGCAGGGTCAAGGTAAAGCTCAGTGAATTCACAATACATGATTCATGCCTATACGCCAGGTACCTAAATAAGTATGACTTGATCAGAGGCTTATTTAGGGGTAAGGCTGATGTTAAGGAGGACCCAGTAATAACGGGTAGGGACACATCGCACTGCTGCGGTGGGCCCATCGAATCCACTTATCCTGAGATTGCTGGTAGGGTTGCAAGTAATAGGGTTAGGGAATTGGCTAGACTCTCCCGTAATGTAGTTGTCCAATGCCCAATATGTTACGTAAACCTAAGGAGAGGCGTTAAACTCAGTGGTGTTGAGATTAGTCTATACGACATCGCCGAGATCATGGAGGTGAGCGGGTGATGATGAGCCTTAAGGACGTTTATGAGGAGGTTAGGAAATGTCAATTCTGCGGATTTGTCTCATGGCACATTCCTTAGAAATTAAGTTAAATTTCTAATTTTACATAATGCTCACTATGTATTTGAACATATCTTTACACGCCTTCCTTCTATACGAACTACTTCACTAGGTAATACCTGGCTTTATTACCCTTAAATGAGTCATCGACATGCTGTCATACTTACCGTGGGTATAAGTTTCATTATATGATTAGTAATTGTCTGTTTCTTTTGCTCATCCTTCGTTTTCTTAAGTATCTTACATAACACCTGAACTACTTGCATTTTAATATCGTTATACTTCATAATAAGTCGCATTGGTATTATGACTTCCATGTATTTACCATTGCCATTAATATGTGTCTGACTTATGAACTTATCTCCGTAAACTTTCATTAATGCTTTACGTATCATATCAACCTCGTCTTTATTCTTGGCAAGATGCCGTAATCTAACCGTGGTCTTAAGAACGTTTACTGAAAATTCATAACCAGCAATGAGAACCTTATTCTTTCCTAACCTCCAATTTAATTCAATCTCAGCGATTTTCTTCATATTTACCCATTTCTTCGGCCCTAACGCGTCTAACATATCCTTAAATATGGGCGGCAGAACATTAAGTATTACGCGGGTAAGGTCAATCGCATGGCCTGACCTCCACATTACTTCTGTTTTACTACCCTGTTGATATTTTCTCCACCTTATACTTAATTTACTAAGTATGGGCTCCCACTTATTAAAACTCTCGGTTTTCATCGTGATTGAGATGACCGGTGTATCATACCTACCATGATATTTAGTGATGATTACGTACCCATCACCTAATATTGCTGTTAAAAGTAGTAATATTGTCTCGTTTTCATTACTGGGTTTCCTATCACTCTCTAAGGTCTTTAATGAATTATGACCATTCGCCCTCAGATACCATTTAACTGATATACCTTCTTTATTTACGTTAATAGCATCTATATTAATATACACCTCTCCTGAATATAGTAATGACCATAAAATGGCCTGCCATACCTGTGTTGTTACCATTATCGGTTTCTCCTCATTAACGCCTTCATCAGTCATCGCAAAGCCTTTCTTTAACCACTTTAACGTCTCATTAATGAACTTTTCGTAATCTTCAGGTTTAAGCGTTTTTATATATACATCAGGCACATTAATGGTTATACCATCAAATTCTTTAAGTATCAATTGAACTGTTATACCATTCTCTGCTGCTTTACTTACATTTAATGTTATATAGTTAGAATGAACGCTAACTCCATTCTCATTCTCCCAAATAATGACCTCAGCCTTTCCGTATATTAGGTTATCGATCATCTTCTTAACCTCACTCCACATGGTGTTTTCACTCCAGTATTTTCTAAATTTTCCAATATATATGGTGAACTCATTAACTAATTTCAAAACGCTATTAACAACCTCGTCATCGTACTTGTCTCTCAGCTTCTCCTCTATGTTCTTTCTTATTACTAACCACTCATTTCTGTGACCATCAATCCACCACGTGTTCCATACCCGCCACTTAAGCATTCGATTAATGGCCTCTGTTAATAATTCAATGGCATCATCAATCACCTTAGGATTACTCACATCACCACCGCACACATACCTCTTACCCCTCCTTTTACCCATGCAAAAGTGATTAGCCCTTAACAGTCCCGTGCTAAATTCTGTAAGTTGACCTAAAACACCAGACATACATTATGAAACTCTCAAAATAATTAATAAGGAACTACAAAACATCAAGCATATACTTAGTCAATGGATTAACTATTGCATCAAAGTACTTAATAAGACACGAGAATAAATTAAACAAATGAAGACCTTAAGCAATAACATGACTAAGTCGAGACATCGTATAATGTGCATCTTAATTATTAACGAACTAAAGATATATTATACTAAGATAAAAATGAGTAAACAGAGGGATAAATAAATGATGAATATTAAGGAGATCCACGAGGAAGTTAAAAAATGTATGTATTGCGGATTTTGTGAGTTTCCATGCCCAACATTCAATGCCCTACGTAGTAGGGCCTATGGGCCTAGGGGTAGGATCAACTTAATTAAGACACTAATTGAGAATGGTTTTGGGCAGAGTAAGAATATAGAAATTAATGGCGATGTTATTAATTCAATAATGACCTGCCTACACTGCGCGTCCTGTGATACCCAGTGTCCGGCTGGTATCAAAATTGCTGATGCAATACATAGTTTTAAGGCATTTATCTTAGGAACAATACTTAAGTAGTGGTGAATCGATATGGTTAGTATGACTCAGAGACAGGGTGATGTAATTAAGGAGCTTGAGGCAGTGTTTAAGGATAGGTTATTCACGGAACCACATATATTGTCTTTGTATAGTCATGATGCATCTTCCGAAGTTGGTGTTAAACCAATGGCTGTTATTCAACCGGTGAGCGTTGATGAGGTTGTTAAGATAGTTAAGTTAGCCATTGATTATGGTTTTAAAATAATACCGGTTGGCTCATCAACAAGTCTATCCGGTAACGCAACACCTAAGCTTGAGAATACGGTAATAGTCTCCCTAGAGAGAATGAACTCAATAATTGAGATTTCTGACATTGATTGGTACGCTAGGGTCCAGCCTGGAATTAAAGATGATGAACTAAACCTGGAGTTGATGGGTTATGGCCTTCAGTGGCCTGTGGATCCTGCGTCATCGAAGACTGCGACTGTCGGTGGTGTAATTAGTAATGGTGGTGGTGGGATGCGTGGTGCTAAGTATGGCCCTGCATCACATTGGGTCCTCGGCCTTGAGGCCGTTATTGGAACTGGTGATGTTATTAGGGTTGGTTGTAGGACTGTTAAGTGCCGTGAGGGATATAACCTGGTCCAAACTTTCATTGGTTCTGAAGGTACGTTGGGAATAATTACAGAGGCAACGTTAAGGTTGGCACCATTACCTGAATCCTTTGTAGGGTTAATGGCAAGGTTCAGGGATGCCGAATCACTAGTTAATGCTGTGATTAGGGTTAAGAGAGATAAACTATGGCCTATGGTAACTGAGTTCATTGATTATATGATTGCACAAGTACTCGGTCTTGAACCTATGTATTACCTATGGATTGGTATTGACACCTACAGTGGTAGTGAACAGCAAATACTTTCTAAGCTTAATAATGACGTATCACTAAGTGGTGGTGAGATTATTGATAAGGCATTCACGTGGCAGGAATTCTCGAAGATCTTGGAACCAAGAAGAATGCTTTACTCAGCAACGTTAAAGGCCGCATTTAATGATTATGGCACAGACGCCTTCGTAGCCTTCGAGGATATTGCAGTACCAACGAGCAAGTTACCAGAAGCGGTTAGGGAGATACAGGCCCTTGGCCAGAAGTATAATGTTAAGATGGTCATTGGTGGGCACATTGGTGATGGGAATTTACACCCAACTGTTTGGGCTAGGCGTTCTGATAAGGATGAAATGGAGAGGATCATGAGATTCTTTGAGGATGTTGGTAAACTGGCTATAAGGCTTAATGGTACGGTAAGCGCTGAGCATGGGATTGGAGTACAGAAGAAGGGATTATTACGGGAGGCAATTAGTAGTAGGAATGATGGTAATAGCGACTATGTAATAAACCTAATGAAGAACATTAAGAGGGTATTTGACCCATATGGCGTATTTAACCCAGGTAAGATATTTGATTAGAGCCCGTGTCTTTAACCCATAGGGCTTAAAAGTACGCCTTAGATTGCCGGGTTGATGATTGGTAAGGTTTTGAGTTATTTACAGGCATGGACTGTCATTGTTAGGGCTTGGTCAATGCCTATGACCATAGCCTCAATCTCACTTGGTGCAGCGTATGCCTATTACCTCGGTTACAGAATTAACATTGTATTCTTTACCCTGGCATTAATTGGTGCATTACTGCTTCATATGAGCGTTAATGTGATTAATGACTACTACGACACATTGTATGGAGTAGATGCACCTGATGTACTTAAGTACAGGCCTCATGCAATATTCATGGGTATTGTAAACACTAGGTCAATGCTCAACATAGGCCTTATATTACTAATAACAGGTTCATTAATAGGGATTTACCTATCCATTGTGGTAAGCCCATTAATACTAATACTCGGTATCACCGGCATATTCCTGGTCTATGAATACACAGGACCACCACTGAAACTCAAGTATAGGGCCCTTGGTGAATTATCGGTGTTTCTGGCATGGGGTCCATTAATGGCGTTAGGATCCATAGTTGCTTCAACCGGCCTTATTAATTACGCGGTTGCTATAGTATCGGTGCCCGTGGCTCTCCTTGTGGTTGCCACATTGTATGCAAATAATGTTAGAGATATTGAGAGGGATAGAGGTAGGGGTGCGTATACGCTGGCCATTAGACTTGGTAGTAATGCTAAGTGGTTTTACGTGGCATTATTAGCAAGTGCCTATGCAACCCAGTCAGTACTAATATTACTTAGGTTATTACCCATTTGTACATTAATAACCATTGCATTGATCCCATTAACAATTAAGATGATTAGGAATGCTACTAATGGGGTTTTTGAGCACCTTGATGAGACCACGTCACTATACTCCCTGGCATATACAATACTACTGGTCATAGGATTACTAATTAGGTTTTGATTTTAATTTTATTTCTCGATTATTTAAAGTGTCATTGGTTAATAACGGATGGTCTTATGGATAGTACCTTAATGGTATCGCCAGGTCCAATACCATACAATTCCCTAACACCCCTGGGTATTGTGAATTGTCTCGAGTCAGTATGCCTAGTCCTCAGCAACCTAACACCCTTCAGCTCAATCATGAAACCCTTATACTCAAGATCAACATCAGCGAACCTTATGTGGGTTATACCCAAAGCCCTAACTAAGCTTGCTGGTAACAACACCTGGTTATTTATGTACAACCTAACCGTGAAGGGCAGTGTGGTCACATTAAACCTCTCCAACTTCCTACGTACAGTCACCCTAACAACCACGCCTACCACCGATCAGTTCCTCAACACTACCACACTTAAGTAATACTCCGTGGAAAATACGTGAAACCAAATTGAAAATGTGCCAACATGCACAGTGGTAAATAAAGGTTTCACGTAAGATAAAGAACAGAAAGAGATTTAAAGAAGGGATTGAACATAAAACCAAATGCCCAGCAGAGCAGTAGGCATGGGAGTATGCCCAAGATGCGGAAAACCAGGAACAGTAGTAATAAAGGCAGGAAACTACGTATATGTTAAGCACGGAAACACCTGGCACTACATAGGAACAATAGACAAAGTAAACCTAAACAAAATACTAATAAAAAATGAAAAAGTAATTAGTAAGAATATTTATAGTAATATAAAACATAATTTATTTACAAATAAAATATACCTAGGTCTTTTAATCTCCATAATGATATTATTAACATTTATAATTATAATATTTATAGCGCATATAAATGAATTAAATGGTGTAATTGTAAATGCAAATAATAATAGTTATAAGATAATAAATTGCGTACACGCAACCTTAACGAATAATAGTAACTACATTTTAGCAACATGTACTGACAATAGTAATGTAATATATATGAATTCTTCCCAACTACGTAGTATTAGCAGTAATGGATCATCAATTTTTTATGTTTATGTTAATTTAACAAATAATAAGTGATTTTTATTATATGTTTATGAATATACTATATATATGTAAACATTAGCATTTACGTAATAGGGACTAAGGTTGTAAATCATTACATACCAAGATCCAACTCCTGGGAAAAATACAACGAAAGCAGAACCACCAGTATCCTTAACACCGTATCCACTACCTGTATTGGCATTCACAACTCCAATAAATAGGGTAGCTGATGAGGGGGACCAGGTAACATAGACTGCAATACCTTCATTTGAGCTACTTAAATAAAATGGACCTATAAGAACTCCTGTATAAGGCGCTAGTGAAGGATCTATTCTGTGGGTTGGTGGTAGTACTTTTAGTTTTAGTGTTGTTACTTCCTTGATTATTGTTACTCCTGGTGTGTCTGGCTTTATTTTTGTTACTTGCATTGCCATTGTTGTTCCTGCCATTAGTGCTACTACGAGTAGTAAAGCGGGTAGTACTAGTGCTAGGGCTTTCCTCGTCATAGGTAATATCCTCATTTAATATTTTTAAGTATTACTTCTGTAGTACTTTCGGTGTACTTTGTTCCTTATTTCTATTTTATTATTTCAATTTATAAAGAGAGTCTTTTAGAAATAGAAAATGAGAAGTAGATCGCAATTAACAGGTTGAAAGAGCTAGCCAGTAACGGTTAAATCAGCACTCGGCAAATTCGTCACTTCTCTGGCAGTCGAGGTCCCTACTCATCATACTGCCTAAATTATTACCCTATCTTATAAGCCTTGAGGTTGTATGCCTATTATATGGTAAGCAAGTTATTCGGTATCTTACTTAATGTTCTAATGGTATCTAAAACACCAAGGCAATCCTGAACTCTAATCATGATAATTACCCTTATTAAATATGCATTCAATATACTGCAAAGCTTGATAGACATCTGAGGGTTTAGAGGGTGATTTTTAGGATTCTGTAGATTAGTGATGATAGGATTATTAGAGCCCCAATCATTACCCAACCAAACATTCCAAAGTATTGTATTGCATATCCCATGACTATACCTGCTATTGATCCTATTATTGAGGATACGGTGAGTAAGTAACTAGTGGATTGGGCAATTAGTATTGGGCTTACGAGATCATTCACAACATATAATGTCAAGAGTAGGATTAGTGTAAATGTGAAACCCACAATAACTAGAATTATTGTTTGAGCCTTGGCAATGCCCATAAGCATTGTTAATGCACCGAGGGCTACCGTTAAGTACAACAATGCCTTACGTCTCTCAGTCTTTATGGAATGCCTAAACCTATAAAGCAATGGGGTTAGGGCTAGTGGCGCTGTTAATTCAGTGATCCCTAAGTAACTACCTGCATTAATAACAAGAGGGAGAAGACCTAGGTATACTCCCCAGGGTATTGAGAAGGCTATGGATAACATGAGAATGTCTGGGTTATTCATAACGGCCATTACCGAGACACTCTTTATTATTACGGCATCCTTCATAGTAAAGAGAATGAGGATGGCAAGTACAATAGATGCTATGCCTAGGTAT
Source organism: Vulcanisaeta sp. (assembly GCF_049966235.1). NCBI lineage: Archaea > Thermoproteati > Thermoproteota > Thermoprotei > Thermoproteales > Thermoproteaceae > Vulcanisaeta > Vulcanisaeta sp. The sequence goes on along the minus strand of NZ_JBMFVA010000007.1, from coordinate 16,818 downwards.
AATGCCGTGTTTTGTGTTATATCCATAGTAATTACTGATGAAAGTAGAATCAGTGTCGTTATTGATGATAAGTAAGTAACCTGAACCCACCTAGTCAACCCTCTAATGCTCCACCAACCAAGTATTAACAGGAGTGAGGGCATTAGGTATAGCCCAAGACCCATACCTGCCAGGAATCTAAGGAGAAGTGCCGTGTGATAACTACCTGTTGTTGAGAAGATGAGAGATAGACCATTTAGTATCAAGCCTAGGAACATGGAGACCCTATTACCAAACCTGCTAAATAGGAGTGTAGCTGGTAATTGCATTGTAGCGAAGCCCATCATCGCGGTGGCCATGGGTATTACATAATACACGGCGTTGAGTACCACCTTCTTTATAGCCATTATATTAAACATTATTGCTGACAAGCTTAACCAATTAAACATTATTAATGATAGACCTACTATACTAATGCCGAGCACATAATAGGCTCTCTTGATGACTAATGCATCCAATTCCTCAATAGGCTTATTATTAACCCCCACATGAAACTAGCATTAAAGCCCCTTATCAAGGTTTCTAACTATTGGCAGTTAAGATAAAGAGAAACTCATGAATTATTATCCTGCTCACCCCTATCCAGTTTTATGGATATTACGGCCCTACTCACCTCCTCCTTAATCCTCTCCTTGAACTCTCCGTATTGCTCAATCAATGAACCAAGCTTCTCCTTATACCTCTTGAGCACCAGGTTGAAGCTACTAACGGCTATGTACCCAATAAGTCTCTTGACAATGAAATTCTCAACCTTCCTAGTTATGAGACTACTAAATGCCTTAGCCTCCTCAAAGGACTTTATCAATGCCTTAAGTATGAACTCACGCCTCAATGGATCATCAAGCATCTCATCAAGTATTGTGAAGTCCCTCCTCCTTAATGCACCCATTGGTATGAAGGGTAATGGGAACGTAAGAACCCTAAGCTTACTGATCCTATCAAGTAGCTCGAGACTCTTAACAACATCATCGTCAGTCTCACCAGGTAGATTAAGTATCATTGTACCAACAACAACCCAATAATTATCATTGAGTATTCCAATTGCCTCCTCAACAACGTCTGGGTACTGCTCAGGCTTATACGGAAGCGCCTTACCAGCCATTAACATCCTTAGTAACCTAGGTGAACCTGTTTCAATGCCCATCTCGATAAAGTGCCATGTTCCTCCTTCATTCATATACTCCGAAACTTCCTTAATAAGCTTCGGTGCATACTTCACGACAGCAGCTGTGGTGAAGTCCGTGGTTAATTCATGGTCGTCACCATAGGACTTAACGAGCTTATAGGCCTTCACTGTCAAATCAAGTACCTTATCTGGGTTTGGCTCAATACCCTTTGCACCATACCTGAAGAATTCCTCACTATGAAGCGTTATCTCACTAAAGCCTCCAACCTCAATGTTGAGCTTAATCTCCCTATCGATATGACCCTCAAATGGAAATGACCTAATCATACCACTCAATGTTGGTGTACAGAACTGACAACCCCTACCACAACCCCTCGTAACCTCAACCATACCACCAACTGATGGTGTTACTATCGTTGGTACCATATCAATAGGCACGGGTCTATGGGCAACAACCCTCTCGGGAATGGGCTCGCCCTTCATTATTTTATCAAATAATTGTGGCCCATCCTCCTCAAACTCACCCTCATAAACGACATCAATCCCTAATTCCCTTTGCTTACCAGTATCAATGATTTGCCAACCGGCTGGTCCACCAACGACAATCTTTAAATGGTCTTTATGTCTCTTAATTGCTGGATGATTAATGACTTGAAAGAATGACTTGGCAATGTATGGTAAGCCTCTGTATGGTAGGTCCGCCAATTTCAATATCCAGTAAACTATGCCGGAACCATAACTCAAACCTAGTGGATCCATTACGTAAATACCAATGACACGTGTATTAGTGCCAATGACCTTATCGAGCTTATATGGATCAGCTATAATGACATCATTCCTCGTATAGCCATGAGCAAGTAGTGCAGCTTCCACCTTGGCTAAGCCGTATGGAGCCCTCAAAACCCTACCATATTTATCACTTTTAACCCTGAAAAACCTACGGGCAGCCCAATCCCTGAAGTAATTCTCCGGTATTGCACTTGCGAATCCAACCACAGATGAACCGTGCGTGTCACTCATTGTTGCAATCTCGCCCGTTAAAACGATTGGATATCCATCAAATGACACAGTTTGGCTATATACCTGTAGTAAATAAAAACCCTTCTTCATTAACATAAACTATTGACTAAATGTACTTTAACCTAGAAATTGAAAATTAACTAATACTCTTCCTGGGGGTCCTCGCTCCGCAGGCAGTGCACACGAGTACGTATATCCTACCCTCCCTCTCCAGGTAAGTATCTATTGAGTGGCACACTGGGCACTCAACATAGAATTTAATGTACCTCTCATAAACAGCCTCGAGAGTCCTTGGACTCCTCTCTGCATACAGAACAAGGGCATTACCCTCAATATTACCTGGAAGAGCCAGTTCCTTAAGGAAGAACCTGGCTATGTGCGTTGGGTCCCTATTAAGTCTCTGCGCAACATCCCTAAAGTTCTGAATAATAGTCTTCTTAGGCTGGACTTGAATGCTTAACCTGGGTATTTCCTGCCTTCTCTGGATCCTTGGCGTTATCAATGTGTAGGCCTTATCTAATAACTTCATGTATAGCTCATCGTAATTACCCTCATTTGGCATACCAGTCTCAGGAGACTTAACACTTTGCTTAATAAGTTCTTGCCTTCATAGCACTGCATCATCAATTTCCTAGGATTTTACCTCTCGAATCTACGGCCAGTCTGGTTTAAAGTCTCTGCGTTTTATTAAATCATTAATGACCTTACTCGTAATTAAGACTGCCAATAGGCGTGGAATGCTTCATGAGATATCCGGTATAATTAAGGACTATACGAGCATTGAGTGGGTCTTCGTATCAATACCATCAGAGACAGAGAGAGTTATTGCAATGAGACTTAGCGATTCCCTACCAATAAGTGCCCTTGATAAATTAAGGAGTATTAATGGTGTTCATGATGTTTGGGCAAGCCATGAGGCGCCAATGGAGCTTGTGGGCTTTGATAAGGAGATTCTCAGGAGTATATTAATGCGTATGGTGCAAAGTGGTGGCGAGGTTCATGCATTCTTAACAAAGCTTGGTTATGAAATGGGTCTATCAATGGCAAGTACAATGCTTAGGACTAAGTATGAAATACCGACAAATGCAGCTATGAATAAGGTCCTTGAAACAGCCATAAACATGCTAGTTGTTATGAACCTTGCAAGGAGTATTGAGAATATAAACCTTAATCTAGAGAGAGGCGGTAATGTGGTCAGTATATCGTTAATAGAACCCTTTGACTTAGACGCCGGCCTACCATTCACTAGGGGCTATATACTCGGTTTAATGAAAATACTTCTTAAGTGTGATTGTAATCTTGACGCCATAATAAACAAATCCAAGGTTAACTTCTACATCAAGAGTAATAAGCCTGCGTAAGTATTAATTTATTTTTATAAATAATAAATAATACTTAAATACTGGGTGACGTAGGATCCTTGGTGAATCTTCTTGGAGAGTTGGGCTAAATCATTAATCGATATAATGAAGAGAAGCCTTGATTCTAATGGCCTGCCAATACCGATGGATAAATCCTACTGCACAGAATGGGCAAGTGGGTTGGGTATACCTAGGGGTGGTGATACGGTTATCTACACGTCATGCCTTTATCAAATGGCTCCGATGATTAATCAATTAGTGCCGTGGATAGAGAGGATTAGAGGAACACCATTGAGTGGATTAGCCAGCGTCCTATCTAGGTTTGCTGGTTTTGTGGTGAAACCTAATAGGGCTGATATTGATAGGGCCAATGGTATTCTTAGGAATATAGCAAGGGCATTACAGAGGGCTGGAATTAACTTTGGCTTTCTTTATGAGGATGAACCATACAGTGGTGCGTTACTATATGAAGTTGGTGCCGAGGATATTTTCAGGGAGTACTTTGAGAATACCGTACTTAAGACGTTTAGGAAGTATGGAGTTAAGAGGGTAATAACGATAGATCCACATACCCATAATGTACTGGTGAATGCGGCGCCCAATTACTTTAAGCTTGATTTTGAGGTCGTTAATTACCTAGACCTACTGAGAGGCATTAAAGTTAAGTCCAGGGTGAGGAGTGATGTGGTAATACATGACTCATGCCTATACGCAAGGTATCTGGGTAAGTACGATGTTTATAGATCAATACTTGACAATGCAGGTATTAAGCATATTGAGGACCCAGTAATAACTGGTAAGGAAACATCAACATGCTGTGGAGGACCACTTGAGTCACTTAGCCCTGAACTCTCGAGGAAGATTGCTAAGATTAGGATCGAGAAATTGGCTAAATTGTCGAAGACCGTGGTGACCGTATGCCCAATATGCCTGGCAAACCTTAGTAGAAATGCTGAGGGTGCTGTAGAGGTACTGGATATAAATGAGGTTATTGGGACCGAGTAGGTTTTAAATACCGACTCTTTAATCTAGTAATCATCAATGATGATGCGATGGCTGTTCAGACAATAATGACGAGTAAGGTGTTAGCTGAGACCCACCATTAAGGAAAGTGTTTTTATTCTGGTCTAAACTACGAGATTTTGATGAGCTTCACACCCGTGTATGAAAGGGATTTGGAGGTGCCAATAAAAATAAGTAAATCGGCCAACGATGATGCAAAGAGAAAGAGACTTGAGAGGTGGCCTAGGGAGGCTGGCTTATCGGTGCCTCTTGATGATTCTGGCACTAGTTTCATGCAGCTTGTTAAGTCGTTCTCCACGGACTATGGATTAACACCTGGTGAGAGAACATGGGATATTAAGGATGTAGGCGGTAAGTACAATATTAACATGGTTTGGAAGTTGATGAGGGGTAATGAGGAGAAGGGTTATGCCAGGGTTACTGGTGAAATACCGCTAACACCAACTGGCGAGGAGGGTAACAATGTTGTTTATACTGCGAGACTTAAGTACGTGATTGAAATAAGCAATGACGTGCTTAGTGAGAAGGCCACTGCAGAGAATGTTCCTGAGGTTAATTTATTCGGTTAGAGGCGGATAATTCATTAAAATGATTTTTAAAGTAATAATGAACGATGTACACAGTACCAACTAGGGAATTTGAGAGAAGACTAAACCTGCTTTATAGGGTAATGGATGAGAAGAAGCTGGATGCTGCCTACATAGTTAATCCAATAAACATTACGTACTTCATAGGGTTTTACTACCTACAAACAGAGAGACCGGCGGCCATAATTGTGCGTAGGAATGGCGATATTTACTTCTTTGGACCACTCCTTGAAAGCGACCATGTACTAAACCAGACAAAGTTCGTGAGTAGGGTGTATACATATAGGGATTACCCAGGTGAGGTACATCCGATGCGATTATTTGCTGATTGGCTTAAGGAACTTCGGTTGGATAGCTCCGCCATTGGTTATGATACATCGCCAGGCTATGTAGGTTATTGGGGATACAAAGGGCCAAGCCTAGCTGAACTTCTTCCTGGTGTTAAGTTCGTGAGCATATCAGACGATATTTACTCCATGAGGTTAATAAAGAGTGACGTGGAGATCGAATTACTTAGGGAAAGTGCTAAATGGTCAAATCTTGCTCATTCACTCCTTCAAGACTATACGGCACCTGGCATATATGACTACGAGGTATCACTGAGGGCTTCACTTGACGCTTCTATAATGATGAAGAAGGCCTTAGGGTCTGGGTATAAACCGGTGAGGTCTGAGTATCCTGCTTACGCGGGTTTTAGGGGTCAGGTTGGTGAGCATGGCGCCTATCCTCACTCAATAAGTGTTGAGAGACCGATTAAGGTTGGTGATGTGTTGGTGACAGGAGCCTCGGCAGATGTTGGTGGCTACATGGCGGAACTAGAAAGAAATCTCTTTGTTGGTAAGCCGAGTAATGATGTTATTAAGTACCATGAATTAATGCTTAAGCTTCAGGATGTTGCATTAAGTATTTTAAAATCTGGAGTCAAGGCTTCGGATGTTGATAAGGCCGTTATAAGGACTGCAAAGGAACTCGGCGTGACTGAATATTTGCTGCATCATAGTGGTCATGGGATTGGGTTAGAGGGTCATGAAGCGCCATTTTTGGATGCCGGTGATGATACTGTGCTTAGGCCTGGCATGGTTGTTACTGTTGAACCGGGTATATACATAAGGGGTCTTGGTGGTTTTAGGCATTCGGATACTGTCGTTATTCATGAGGATCATGTTGAGGTAATAACTTACTATCCAAGGGATACTGAATCACTTATGGTTGAGATTTAATTTTGGGTGAAGTATAAAAAGATAGTTTCATCTTTATCATGTGGATGCTAAGCAATTTCTAGCGTATACAGGTATGGTGGCTGCAGTACTTGCTTGGTTATTTATAATCATTAGTATAATTGTTAATCCATGGTTCGTTTTCACGAAAAACGCATTCAGTGATTTAGGAGGACCGCATGCTACTGATCCCTGGATTTACAATTATGGATTAATAATAACGTCAATATTTATTGTTCTATACTCAATAAACCTATTACTAATATCAAGAAACAAGGTTGAGAATTTCGCCTCAGCCTTCGTATTTGTGGCGGGTATATTCCTGGCACTAATAGGTATTTACCATGCTGGGACCCGACCGCATGTCTTTGTCTCAACCTGGTTCTTTGCCCAGATGGATATGGCATTAATTACGTGGGGGATTGGCTCATTAATGGCTAAAGATAGGGTGTTGGGCTCATTCTCATTAATTCTCGGTATCATAGCGCCAATAATAGCATTGATTGTTCCATGGCCATCTGCCGCTACGGAAGAAGCCTATGGAATAGCAGTAATAGATTCCTGGGTAACAGTAATGACCTATCTCGAGATTAGGCACGTGATTAAATGACCCATGGTATCACGTTAAAACATGTATCAGGAAAATCAAGATTATTCTTCTTCGCTTCATCTTATAACACTCAAGGCAATGAATCCTCAAATAAAATGAACACGAACACTAAATACCGCACTTAGCATTTAATCTTTTTAAGCTAATCATTATTAACTGCCTTAATGTCTGATGAGTGGTTGATTAAGGATATTAGGAGGGTGCTGGAGAAGGTCGAGGGTGTTGGGCTTGGTTTTAGAGCTCAAAGCTCTAGACTAATTATTGTGATCTTTTACGATTTATACTGCCCTGGCTGCGCATTGCTTGAGGACGAGGCTGGCGATTACTTACTCGAGCTTTTCAGGGAGGGTAAGGCATCGCTTTATTTCGTTGATTACCCAGTGCATAGGGGTGTTGAGAAGTTTCATGCGGCCTTTAGGTGCATTTACAAGAGGGATCCGTTGATTTTCCTGGAAGTTCTTAAGAGACACTATGAGGCTTACCTAAGCGGTAAATTAAAGGGTGAGGAGGCTATTACTGGAGCTAGTAATGATTGTATTAATGAGGAGCTTCAGAGAGTTATGGAGGCTAAGTCAATAGCTAAGGAACTAGGTGCGCCAGGAACACCAACAATAATAATTGGTAATCTGGTAAAGAATATTGGACAAGGAGTATTTGGCTATCCAGGACTTATGAAGTTTATGAAGATTATTGAGGAACTCTACATATATTAAACTACCTATATCAATTTATTTACGGCGAATACTAATGTTTGGTGAATACCTTCTCCTTACCTGCATTAAGGCAATCACTATTAGTGCATTACCCACGGCATTTATTGCCGTACCAATCTCCATAACCCTGGGAACCAATGTTAACCACATAATTACTGCAATTATCGATATTACCACCCCAATCCTACCTAGGTTATTCCTGAACTGATTACTAATTATGTAAGCACCGACATAACCTGACACTGATAGTCCGAGTGTTATACTTACGGCTATTAGGAATAGTAGGGCGGCCGCAACCTCGTTATTATATAGATAAAGTATGTAAGAAAAGGCCATTATTGGTATTACAATAAACATTACATACCTATAAATAGTTGATAATCTACAGGTACCCTTACTGATTATACAAACCCCACCCCAACCAAACATTGCCATGCCTATCCAAAGTATTGCTATTATCAATTGCAGTATATCGTAGATTATATCCGTAAAACCAATGAGCAATAGTAACTTTAGGGCTATGTCAAATATGAAACCATAAATTACTGCCGTTAATCCCTCATAAACACCCCTAACAATGCTCATTGTTGTTTAATGAATGGATCTTATTTTTAAGTGGATTGTTTATAGACTGAGGATTAGGTAATTAACTAAGTTCATTATTGGTTTTATTAGCCATGAGGGTGGTATTGTTGTTGACAGCACTATTATCGTAAACACTATTATCAAGCCCTCAGCCAAGCTACCCTTCCAACCAGTCCCTAACTCCCTGGCAAGTCTAACGTAGTATGGTACTGAGATCACTGAGTTTATGACAAGGAGAATAGCGAGCCATGTCAGGTTTCCATAAACTAGAGCTAGTATTATGTATAGCTTTGACCAGAAACCTAGAAGTGGTGGTGTGCCTATGAAGGCTAGCGATATTAACCAAGTACTCACGGCATTATTGCCCTTTGAAAATACTGTGTTAAAGAACCCCATTTTACCAACCGCATTCATGAACAACTGAAGTAATAAACCAACTAATGCTAATCCAAGTGTTATGCCCATTTCCTGGGCACCCATTATTGCCGCTGCAAAGGCTGACATTACGTAACCCATATTCGCTATTGATGAGTATGCCAATACCCTGGGGCTCTCTTTACTTGTTAATGCGCCTATGTTGCCTAGGAACATCGATATTACCGCGAAGGCACTGGCTATGTAGGCCAAGTAATAGGGTGATACCTTGTATAGTTCCATCGACGTTAGTGTTATCTTAACTGCAACAATGAATGGTGCTATCTTAGCTATTGATGCTATTATTGAGACAGGTATTGGATTACCGGCAGTGAATACGTCGGGAACCCACTCATGCATTGGTGCTACACCGACCTCGAGAGATAGACCAAGCAATAATAGGGAGAAACCTATTATGTATGTTATTAGTGATGGCCCTGAACTAATCATTATTGCTCCTACGAAGAATAGTACCGTGGCTATTATCATGTTGACCACGTACTTAACACCAACCTCAATGCTAATGCTTGGGTCGCCCATTAGGATTAATAAGTACGTTGGTGCTGAAACAAGCATTAGCGATAGTAGGACAAGGGCTAGGTCACTCGTGTATAGGGCTAGTACTGTGGCTATTATCATTATGGAAACAAGCATATAATCAACGCCTCTTATTGGCGAGTTTAACCTCATTAATGTGACCACACCCAGCGCTCCAATAATCACCAGGAAGGCTATGTAAGCCATTAGGTAAATGTTAGTTGTTATAAGGAGTATCACCATTGAAATTAATGGTGCTATCCATGAGTACTTCCTGGTCTCCTCACTAAGTAATGTTGGTGCCGTACCAACCACACTAATTATCGTCGCGGCAAGGAGAATGTATGTGTATGGTATGGACACTTCGCATCACCCTTAACCATGCGATTTAAGTATTACTCTTCGCCTCAACATACTGCTCCCCACCGGCCTTAATCTCCTCAACCCTAACGGACTTCCTAACCTTATCCATTGCCATTATCGCCGTTATTAATGTCATGAATTCCGTGGATGATGTCAATATTGTAACGATAAGAATACCGAAAGCCGCGATGGCATTCACGGCAAAAAACGGCACTAATGTTAGGAATATTGCGTTGAACATTAACTCCAGTGATATTAATACCCTAATTAAATCACTAGCCCTCAATGCGCTGTAGTAACCAATCATCAGTAATATTGATGCAAATCCATAGATTATCGCGGCATTCACCTCCATCGGCCACTCACCTCCAGGTAGTACATTATTAATCCAATCATTATGGCCATCAAGAGCGAGGACAATAATGCGATTAATAATATGCTGTCTGGTGTTGATGCGAAGCTTATTAATGATTGACTAGTGACTGGTACAACGTTATAGTTTGTCCATACTGAGGCAATGATTATGGTTGCTATGAATAACAACATTGGTAGTATCCAGGACTTACCAATACCGCCTCTGAACTCAATGCGCCTATACGTTGCAGCTAGGACTATTGTTATTGTTATTGTCGCCCCAACAAATACTAGGTATATTAGTATGAAACCATAGGTTATTCCAAATAAGCCGTAAACGGCACCAATGAGCCCCGTCGTTATTGCCAGGTATATCGCTGCGTATAGGTTGTCCTTGGTTACAGTGATACCTATGGCTGATAATACGGCGAAAACGCCAAGCGTTATTAATGCACCAATGTACGTGCTAACCATAGCAAGGAAGACATAACTCATGTATTTTTAAGTATAACCAATCGACATTCTACAAGTGTTTACTAAAGGATACAGAGCATCACAGTAATGCAAATTAAGCTGGTTCATAAGGTGTCTCGATGGGGCTAATACTGCTTTATACAGGGGATGGTAAGGGGAAGACAACGGCAGCCCTGGGATTAATGCTTAGGGCTATTGGTCATGACTACAGAGTAGTAATCGCCCACTTAATGAAGACCCTAATCTACAGGGGTGAGTACGTTGGTGAGTACTTGGCAATTAAGAAGTTCCTTAGTGGCTATGTTGATGTCTACTCACTAGATCCAGACCAGCATTTAACACCTAGAGATGTATTTAAGATAGCGCTGAGTAGGGCTATGGAGATTAAACCATTCCTACTAATTCTAGATGAGGTTAATAATGCAGTATCGAGTGGATACTTAACGGCAAGGGAGGCGATTGATGGTATTAAGTCATTACCACCCGAGGTTAATGTCGTATTAACAGGCAGAGACACACCCCATGAGTTTATGGAGTTGGCTGACTTAATAACTGTTATGGAAGCCAAGAGACACTACTTCGATAAGGGCGTGGTAGGTGTAAGGGGTCTTGAATGGTAATATTATTTAATTCCTTATCTGACCATTAATCAATGCCTATATTGAAGTTTCGGGACGATCGACCAACACTCATAGGAGTCGTACACTTGCCACCACTACCTGGCTCTATTAGGTATGGCGGTCTTGACATTAGCACGATAATAGACTTCGCCGTGAGAAATGCCAGGGTACTTGATGAGACTGGTTTTGATGCGATAATTCTCGAGAACTTCAATGACTATCCATTTAGGGTTAGGGTTAAAGAAACTGAAACAATTGCTTCGATGGCGATTATAGCACGAGAAGTGGTGAGAACCATGACAATACCTGTGGGTATAAACTTACTCAGGAACTCAGGACCTGAGGCAGTGGCCATAGCTGCTGTTACTGGTGCATCCTTCATTAGATCAAATGCATACTGCGAATCCATAGTTAGTGCCGAGGGTATAATCGAGCCTGTGTCCAGGGAAGTCCTTGAGGTAATGACCAGGCTTAACACTAAGGTCACGGTGCTCGCGGACATATTTGTCAAGCACGCAAGCCCACTGCACAGGATGACTGTTGAAGACGTGGCCAAGGACTGCGTGGAGAGGGCCCTGGCCGATGCACTGGTAGTCACTGGGCCAAGGACCGGGGAACCACCAGACCCGCTACTACTTAGGCGAGTCATAAAGTCCGTAAACACAAAGGTACTAGTTGGGAGCGGCATAAACCCAAATAACATAAACGACTACAGGGAGGCCCACGGTTTCATAGTAGGCACATACCTAAAGGACGAGGAGGGACAAATAGATCTCGCAAAGGCCAGGAACATAGTAAATGCAGTAAAGGCACTAGCAAGACCGTGAACAACATTCCTACGACCTAGGGAAGTCGTATTATCTGTCAAATCCTGGACTGAAAGAGCGGAGATAAGACTAATCTTACCTCCACTCTGCCTACCCAACCCTTAACCCCTAATAATCACCCAGGTCCTAAACCGTTTTTAATAGACAATTAATGGCTACTTACTTAAATCTAGTCCTTTAGTTATGCGTACTTAATAGCATTTCCTGCTAACTTAACGGGTGGGAAAGCACCAGTTATTCATTATAGCTTCATTAAAGCCTTGATATGACGTACAATAGTGATATCACGACTAGGTTCAGTATTGTGATTAGTAGTGTTGGCGCTGCGACTTCCATTCCAAGGCCCAGGCTCAGCCACATGTAGTATATAGCTATCATCGATATGCTCTCAACAAGGAGTATTGCTGATACCGAGAGTAGTATCCTGCCAATTTTCGTAAAACCAATCCCTAGGTAATTCCTGAATATTAATGCCACAATTACTGTCTGTGCAACTGCGGCGCCAATGTCTATGTACCATAGGTAATGCGTCATGACTTACCACCCCCTGCCTCCTCTTCATCAATGCCTATTATACTCATAACATCCTTAATAAGGTCCCACCTCTTTTCAAGTTTATCACTAATGAAGTATGGTGCCCCGTAACCCACGTCAAGCCTACTCACTAGCTCGTACCTCTCAAGGAGCTCCAGGTGGTAAATCACGGTCCTGTAATTCACGTTCAACGCCCTAGCCAGTTGGTGGGGATTCATGGGCTTCTTCTTAAGTAGTAGTAGGATTTTTAACCTCATTAAACCTCCGCGGGAACCGCCAAGCAACCAAATAAGTATTTTCTTCAAATCCTTCTCATACTCAACCATTAGATAGGCAGCATTACCTGTCAATGATTTATAAGTTTTAAGCATTAACGTGCATTAGGTGAATCAATTAATAAGGCAGTTGCGCATTTGGGATGTGGGCATTAATAATGAAATGGAAACTAAATTGTAATAACACTGCAATAGCCTCAATAATAACACCATGCTAAGTATTACCCAACTCACAGATAAAGTGGTGTAATTACGGTATATGATATACGAGGGTTATAATTGAGAAATAATGAATTTTAATTAAAATGCAACATACTCACTATGAATAGCCTCCTGATGAGTAGCTTGTTGACTGGCTCATTGACATCATGTTGCCGGTCATGTTTGTTAAGCCGTGTATTGGCGCCACGAATACCCATGGTACAGGCTTAACAAATACAACATTCACTATGTAGTCATCACCCACAAGCCATGAGTCTGCAAAGGCATAGTTACCACCAAGTAACGTTCCATCTGGTAACTCCGCATAACCTAGCCACGTCCATGATGCCGAAATCTTCGTGGGCATAATCATACTACTTGGGTTGTAGAAGGCCTGTGGTGGTAGGAAGGCAATGGTTATCACCGGCGTTGGGGAACCTGAAGCGTTTACGAAGGTGTATTCTGGGCTTATTTCATTATTTATTGCAAAGGCATAGGCAAAGATTGGCCAGTATATCATACCACTCTCATTTAGATAACTTGGGTTATAAACTGCTTGGTACACTAGGCTGAAGTTGTACGTATTGAGTATCTGACCATTTAGTGTCTTTACGTAGGTACCAGGTGGTATTATCGCCAGTAGGTTGCCCACCGCAACCGCGCCTCCCTGCGTCGCATTCACGATTATTGTGCCTATGCTGATGGGCACAAGCTCAGTCTCCATTGTTGTTACCTCGGTACTGTTTGGCGTGGTCTCGGAGGTGTACACTGTCATTGACATTGCGGACATTCCTGTGTATACGAATACCCAAGGCACTGGCTTGACGAATTGGTAATTCACGAATATGCCCGAGCCAACATAGACCCAGTTATCTGGGAAGGCATAGTGACCACTAATCAATGTACCGTTTGACTCCTCAGTGAATCCAAGCCATGTCCAAGTGGTCCACGTGCTCGGCATTCTAACAACGGTTATTATCGCCTGTGGTTTACCCTTCTGGTTAACGAATGTGTATCCTGGCGATACCTGCCCATTGACAGCGTAGGCGAAGGCATATATTGGTGGTGAACCTCCCATGCCCATCTCCATGGGTGTTGAACCAACATTCTCCAGTATATAGTCGATTATTGAGAATTGATATGTACTGAGAATCTGCCCGCTCGGTGTCTCTACATACGTGTCTGGCCTAATTACGGCTATTATATTGCCAAGCCTAACCGTGGCTCCCTGCGTTGCGTTCACTGTAATCGTGGCTTCACCGACAGGTATGAACTCTGGCTGCATCATGCCCATGCTTGAGTTAGACATGCCCTCCAGTGATTGGTACTGACCTTGTAGGCTCATGTATTGATTCTCAAGGTTTGTATAGTTCGTCACCAGGACTGAGTACTCGCTTTCCAGGGTTTGGTATTTACTCTGTAGCTGTTGGTATTGGTTTTGAAGTACCATGTATTTGCTAGCTATTGATGCCGTAGTTGAGTATAGGTAACCCACGTATCCCAGTCCTACCGCGAGTATTACCACCAGTATTACCAGTCCTATTGTTTGGGTGTTCATCGACTACGTACCCACGGTCTTATTTAACTCTATTTTTCGTAATCTCTTACAAATTCTTACCTAATTACTAAGTACTATTTAAATTAAGGAAAATCTTGGTCATTAAGTAACTAAATATGGTTATCGTTGAACAACAGACCTGACACAACCAGTGGTAGGGCTGTTTCTAGTTCCGTAGAGCTTTTAACTACTGGATTTGGATTTTAATGAATGATAAACATATCACTAGACATAGCTCTTAACTCCCTTTACGCCCAATGCATTCTCAAGCATCTTCTTCGCCGTGTAGTACCTCCTACAATCTGGGCATAGGTATAGCCACTCCGGGTCTCCCTTGATACCTAGCTTAATCTTCATAGTCATTATGTGTCTCCTCGTGTCGAAGGGCTTACCGCACATCCTACATGTGACTACCTCGTCATAGACCACGTCTGTGCTATCGCTCATCGGGAATTCCCTAGCCCTATTAATTGTTATTGCCTTCTCAGGGCATAACCTCGCGCAGTGGCCACAACCAATACACTTGAGACTGTTGAACTTAAGCACTGTCTTATTGCCATCCCTACCAACATCAAACGCCCTCTCAGGGCATTTAGCAAAGCACACCCCGCAGAATGAACACTTAACATCATCAATGTGAATACTAAATATCTTAAGTAATTCATTAGTAACACCTTTACTCCTCGGCCTAAGCCTTACCAATGCCTTAACATAGTCATTACGCCTAATACCCATGTAAATAATTCTCTCACTCAACGTTTCGTCAGTGGCCATCGACAATGCGTCATCCTTGGTAATACCCAGCTTAAACGACCCCATAAACGCGTTGATTAATCCCTTAGCATAGTCAGCACCGCCCAATTTACATGACTGGTCAGGACATTCAATACTTACTTCAAGGGATTTGGCAAGCGCCATTGCCACCCACTCAGGGCTAACGGCATCGACACATGGCACCCTGTAAATGTACTCGCCATTCCTAGGCTCCCTAGTATTCAATGGGCATGTGAATGTTATTCTTTTAATGCCCTTCACGTCATTTAACTTATTGAGTAGGGCTACGTACTCATTATCATCTGCGCCAACCATTGCCAGGGCACCTGTTGGGCACTTTGACACGCATAGACCGCACTCAATGCATGCATTCTCGTTAATGACAACCCTATTATTAACAATTGATGTTGCATTGGTTGGGCATGCATTAACGCAATCATTACATCCAAACCTAGCACTGCATGCGTTTTCGAAGTATGTGGGTACGTTCTTCTCAATGACCTTGACAACCCTACCTATCAATAACTCCCTCCTGCTGATGGGGCCCTCGATGGCGACCTCCCTCGTGCTTGTTCTCCTAGCCATTAACTGTGCCTTTAACGCCTCTAACTTCTCATCACTCGGCGACTTAAGTATGTAAATGTTCATTGGGTGCTTACCCTGGACATTGACACTACCTAACTTCCTAAGTACTATAATTATTGGACCATTATGCTCCCTAGCCCTATTCAATTCCTCATCACTTGGATCCTCAAGGATTAGTAATTTGCCCTCCTCACTTACCACCATAAACATCCCTCATAATCTTAATGACCTCCCTATCCTGAGTCATGAAATCCTTCGTGAAATTGAGCAGAAGCTTAAGGTAATCAGTCCTCACAAGCTTGAGTGATGTACTTACGAATATTGAGACCCAATTAATTAGGTGATTATTTATGAAGTAATCCTCTTCCTCAATATACCTAGTGGCATTACTCCAATCATCATATTCCTCATAGGCCAGGAAGCTCATGAAGGCAAACTCAACGGCAATGTGATCACTTCTCAAATCCCTAAATTCCTTATTCACGATAAGGTTATAATCTGCATAAATCCTCTTAAGCGATATCTCAGTGTTCATATCAAGATAACCAGTATGAGTGTAGCCCTCGTAGGGTATCGCCCCATAATCAATCCTAGTGAAGTCTACCTGTATTGGCGTTAATGCATTATAATCATTAATATCCTTAGCAATGTCTAACAACTTAATTAGGTTATTCATTGATGAGTAAAGTCTCGCCAGTGCCTCGGCAACATCCCTAACCCTACTAATCCTTGACTTAATTAACTTCTCAAAATCATTAAGCCTATACGGGTATATGTAGGATGAGGCTAGAAAGTCGTAAATAATAGAACGGGAAAATGCAAGTGATTTTAAAGCCTGAGGATCTAAGTTCTCCATATTAATCACGTGCCTTGACCCTTAGCATTACCTACACCACCACTGCAGTGACCGCCGGTTGGTTTAACGTTCTTCAGCTTCTGTAATAAGGCCATGGACTCACTATTCCTTGGCGGTGCATATGAAGAACTTAACCCTAGACTCAATAAAACTCTTAAGCATAAT
>NZ_JBMFVA010000006.1:0-98360 GCF_049966235.1 Vulcanisaeta sp. | reverse complement strand
GGTTAGGGATAAGGCTGTTGAAAATCCAGAACCATTAACACCAGAACTTGAGAGAGGCACCGCAAAGAACGCGCTTGTGGTTTTTGTGAGCGTTGAGGATAACGATAATGAGGAACCCAGCTATATAAATTACGTCGTTAATGAAATACTAAGCGTACTAAATGAGGTTAAGGCGTCACAATTAGTCCTATATCCGTACGCGCACTTAAGCCCTAACCTTGCAAGGCCAAGTAAGGCATTAAGCGTTTTATCGGCTGTTTATAATAAATTGAGAGAGAGATCACCAGTTCCTGTAATGAGAGCACCATTTGGATACTATAAGGCATTCGACATTAAATGCTATGGGCATCCACTCTCAGAGCTCAGTAAGTCGCTTAGTCCTAGCATGATTAGTGCACAGACAGTTCAGCAACAGGCTGTGGGTAAGGATTACTACGTTATATTGACTCCTAATGGTGAGGAATACGACGCTATGAAATATCAATTCAAGCCTAGTGAGGATGACTTGAAGGCTTTGGTTGAGAAGGAGGTGCTGAAGATGGAGCTTGAGGGTGGTAAGGAACCTAGGTATATCGATTACTGCCGTAAATTCGGCTTTGAATGGGAATCCATGAGTGATGTGGGTCACATGAGGTATGGACCAGCAGCAACATTAATGATGGAGCTCGTTGAGGACTATGCATGGAAATTAGCGAATGAACTTGGCATACCCGTGTTTAAGATCAGGGGTACTAACATGTTTAGGCGTGGTGAGAGGGCTATTGATGAGCATGCCAGGTTGTTCAATGAGAGGATGTATACGATTGAGGGCGATAAGGACGAGTTGATAATGAGGTATGCCGCCTGCTTCCAGCAATTTGCAATGATTAAGGACTGGGTGTTGAGTTATAGGGATATTCCCATTGGTATGCTTGAGGTTGCTGATAGCTATAGGTATGAGCAACCTGGCGAGACCGTGCTATGCTTTAGGCTCAGGAGGTTTTACATGCCTGACCTGCACATTTTTACGAAGGATCTAAAGAACGCAATGGATGTTGCCCTGAAGCTTCATGAGATAATATTTAGGGAGGTTAGGAAGTTGGGTAGGGACTACGTGAGCCTATACAACGTCACTAAGCAATTCTACGATGAACATAGGGATTACCTAATCGAGTTGGCTAAGCGTGAGGGCAAGCCGATGCTCATCAGGATAATGCCAGAGCAGAAGTACTACTGGGTCCTCAATGTTGAGTTTCACATAGTTGATGAATTGAGGAGACCTAGGGAGATAGCCACGTTCCAGTTCGATGTTGGTAACGCTCAGAGGTTTGGTATTAAGTATAGGGATGAGAATGGGGAGGTTAGGTACCCGGTGATTATACATACGGCGATAATAGGTAGTGTTGAGAGATACATATACGCGCTCCTTGACACGGCGGCAATAACCGAGTCTAAGGGTGAGATCCCAAGATTACCAACGTGGGTTTCACCAATACAGGTTAGAGTAATACCGATTAGCAAGGAGCACTTGACCTTTGCAAACGAAATTGTCTCAAGACTTGAGGATAGGATGATCAGGGTTGACATTGATGACAGGTTTGATGAGACACTGGCCAAGAGGGTTAGGGACGCGGAAACCTTCTGGGTGCCCTATATCGTAGTTATTGGCGATAGGGAAGTTAAGACTGGTAAATTAAGCGTTAGGGTTAGGGGTGTGCAAAAGCCCATTGAGATGGGCATTGACGAGTTTACCAGCAAGATTGAGGAGGAGATTAAGGATTACCCGAGAAGACCACTTACGATGCCTAAGTACTTAAGCATGAGACCTGCAAGCGTAATAACCTAATACTCAGTGCTCTTCCCAATCATCACTCATCAGGCAGCAGCCCTTATCTTCACCAGGTTTTTAAGAAAAGGAAGGAAAATAAACTTTAATTTTGAAACAGAATTGAATTTAATTATCAGCCTGACACGCCATACCAAGGAGCCCACTTAGCCCAGATCAATGTGTGTTCAAATGTGGCACTTATACCTATGAAGAATGCTAGGATACCGGATAGGATTAGTAAGACCATGACAAGGACACCAACGTACCTACCTGCATTATTCCTAGGCAACATGGCGCCTGGGCTAATTAGCATCGCTATCCCCAGGAACAGGTACATAGCACTCGCAAATAAAGGCTCTGTAGTCAACCCATGTACTAGTATATCAACACCATAAACAATAACTGGTATGCTAAATAACGCTATGGGTAGCGCTAGGTACCTTAAGTCAGCACCTATGTACATTGCTAAGCCAAGCATTAATGTTACTAAGCCAAAGATTGGCCAAGCGTCGGAAAAGACCAGGTTGTACGAACTTGGAAGCGGCCAAGTCATTGAAGCCCAAAGACCAGTGATTAGTGCGTAGATCCCAACACTTATGAAAAAGATGCTTAGGCACTTATTTATATTAATGCAGGCAGTAACCCCCTGAATTCTTTCCACAGTCTCTGCCCTAGATCCATCAGCGGCTATTCTAGGTCTCCTAATGAAGTTCATGAAGACGCCATACGCTGCGGTTATTAGTGTTATTCCAAGTATCATTAGCCAGATGTCCAGTGGGTCCATAAAGAGACCTGCCATTCTCAATCACCATTCTCATTTACTTGATTACAATATATAAACCAGCATATGGATGCATTTGATGCACTTATTTTTACACTTAAAAATTCATTATTTATTATTGCATTAATCAGCATGTAAATAAATGTTAATGATTATAAAAGTATTCAAATGAATTCTTCACCCAGCATTCCTTATTTAACAGCAAATCTATTTAATTTTCCAGGATTATTAAATATAGGCAATGGTTAGATTTAGCGAATTATCGCCTGAATTCTGGAGAGAATTTAGGCTTTGGCGTAGTGTGGGCAATGAAATCAGTGGTTTATCACCACCTGGAAATTTCATTGGTTCTATGAATTACCCATACATTAATGTTGGTGCATTAGTTAATGACGGTAGCAGTGACGCATCAATACTTGATAACCCAGAGGAGTGGTTTAAACGTGGCTTTACCCAATGGGATATTGTCCGGTTAAGGTCTAGGATAATACTCAGTAGGACGAGGGCTTCAGTTAATTCACTTAATAATCCCATAATTAGTAGGATTCAGGAATTAAGTATTGGGCGTAATTCGGTTGATGTTGAGGTTAGGTTGAGGAAATTGGTGCTTAGGGCGTTGGCTGATGATTATCACGCACCGCTTGGTAATATTGGTGAGTTAAGGGATTTGAGGATAACGTCTAATGTCAGTGCCGAGAATGTGGTTGAGCGGTTAATCAATGACTATGATGTGGATGCCGAGACGGCCGTTATTGAGCTTTACCGTGGCTCAATACCTGTATCCCGTATACAGCGCATGTTTACGATTGGATTGTTAGGCAGTAGGAGATTTAGGAGGTTAGTACCGACAAGGTGGTCTATAACGGCTGTTGATTCAATAATTGGTGATTACCTTAGGAACAGGATTATTGAGTATGACGAGGTTGGGCAGGTAGAGGTTCACAAAATGGAGTACATGGGAAATAGGTATTTCGTAATACTCATACCAGGTCCCTGGAGGTATGAACTTATTGAATTGAAAATGCCCGGCTCGATATGGAATAGAGACGGTAACTCGCCCAAGGTATTCGCAGATTACGAGAGGACAAGGGGCATGAAGGGATATGCGGAAAACACGGGTGGTGCGTTTTACGCAATTAGGCTTGGTGTCCTTGAGTATCTCAATAAGGTTGGTAGGCAAGCATCTGTGATAGCAATTAGGGAGGTAACACCAGAATATAAGGTTCCTGTGGGCATCTGGCAGGCAAGGGAGGCTGTTAGGAATGGCATGGGGGTTAATATAAGGGGGTTTTCGGACGTTAATGAGGCAATTAATTACGTGAATGCTTCATTATTAGCGGGAAGTGTATGGCTTAATCATAGTCGCCTCATTAGGGAGTTTAGGAGTGATTTGGCTGGGTTCTTCATTTAATGAATGATAATGCCATGCCGATTATTAGGAAGACCGTTAGTACAGGTGAGCTTGCCTTGAACATTTGCCAGAATACCTCCCTACTGGGCTTAATTATGGCCTTAATACTGTAATAACTGCTCCAGGCTGCTGTAATGATTAGTATCACTAATCCAATGAAGTTCTTGAGTATGAGTATGTAGAGGAATAGCATGTATATGTTTGAGAGTACATTTAGTAGTGCCACCATTATCATGGCCTTATCCTCACTCATCTCAAGAGGCAGCATCTTGATGCAAGTCCTTGAGTAATCATCCTTAGCCCTAATCACGAGGCTCCATATGTGTGCGGGTATCCATAGGTATATGGCCATGGATAATAGGATAGCCTCGAGGTCCAAAGGCCTTGCCACAGTCCACCCAGCCAGTAATGCCGCATTACCAGCCACACCACCAATTAGGATATTACTCCAACTCCTGCATTTCAGGAGTATTGTATAGATTACTGCATAGAAGAACCAACCAAGCACCACAAATATCGTCGGCAACAAGCCAAGCCATAAATATGATAATATGAATCCAATAATAGACAAGATCAATGATTCGATTAATGCATTACCTGGACTCACACGGCCTGCAGGTATTGGCCTAGTCCTAGTCCTGGTCATCTCAGCATCAATATTTCTCTCATAATACATGTTAAATACTGCAGAACCACCAGTACTCAGAAGCCCTATGAGCGCCAGTTCTATTACATAAATTGCATTAATACTGGGTGCCGCGGCGAATATGTACCCAGCTATAGCGGCGAGAATAAGTAGCCAAATAACTCTTGGCTTCATTAGTACTATATAATCCTTAATTGTCACGTTTAGTAATTATTAACTGTTGCGTTAAAAACTTTATTTCATAATCCATGTTAAAGTAATTGGTGAGATTCTGTTTAATTAATTTAACACCAATGCACGACTCCTTATTTTATTTAATAATAATAAAACTAGGTAATTCCCGATTAATGATGT
This sequence comes from Vulcanisaeta sp., assembly GCF_049966235.1. NCBI lineage: Archaea > Thermoproteati > Thermoproteota > Thermoprotei > Thermoproteales > Thermoproteaceae > Vulcanisaeta > Vulcanisaeta sp. Next base: position 93,361 of record NZ_JBMFVA010000006.1, on the reverse strand, counting down.
GAGGGTTGGTGTTATAATTAAGGCGCAAAGCCCTAGATCATTTTGGTTTAGGGTATTTGATAATGTGGAGGATCGAATAAACGTTGGCACATTCGTAACCCTCGATAATTATGAAAATAGGACTAATGGCCCAATACTCGCCAGGGTAACAAGGGTTATTAGGCATAATTACCTGGTGGATGATAGAGTCATTGCCCAGCTGGGTAGTGAGGATGTGATAAATACCTTTAGGGATTATGGGGTAGATATACAGTATATTGCGCAGTCAACACTAGCCAGAGCATCAATTATTGGTTATAGGGTTGGTGCACGATTTTCTAAACCGCTCAAGCCCCCTAAGCCTATGGATTTTGTGCATTTACCAGCTGAGGGTGAATTAAGTAGGTTACTGAGGCTTGATAATAATGGTGTTATGTTGGTGATAGGTAATATTAGATCACTATCAATACCTGCAGAGCTAGATGCCAATAAGCTGGTTTCTCATCACTGCGCAATACTTGCTGCCACTGGTGGTGGTAAGTCTTGGTTGGCGGGTGTTATAGTTGAGGAATTAGCATTGAGGGCCGAAATACCGATAATAATCATTGATCCACATGGCGAATACTCAGCAATGCAGGTCCCTAAGTTTACCACTGATGACGCCAAGTACGTATCAGGTTTAGTACGGGTTTATGTGCCAGGTAAGGTTGATACCACAAGCCTTGATGAATACTTCAGGAGTAGGTTTGGTGTTGAGAGGAGGTATACCAGGTTTGGTATTAATCCTAGGGCATTATCGTTAAGGCTTATGGAAGGATTACTAAATCATTACTATGGACTTACGGATGCCCAAAGGAGGATTCTTGAGGAGGCCTGGCAGTACATGGGTATGAATAATGAATTAACGAGCATGGAGGAATTCCTAAATGATTTGGAGAAGAGTGGTGGTAAGGTCGTTAGGGGTTATGGTAATGAATTAGCATTATCCACATTACTAACTAAGGTTAGAATGCTGGTGGAGAATAGGCCATTCTTTATAACGAGACCTGGCGAATTTTATGGAAATGAACCAATAAGGTTGTTGGATATTAAGGAGCTCATGGAATATGGAATCCACGTACTTGACTTAAGTGGTTTAGACCTAGTGGATCAGCAGGCTCTTGTGGCCTTAATACTAAGTGATATATTTAGGGCATCCACAGTGAGGAGGGACAAGCCTATACTTATCGTCGTTGAGGAAGCGCATAATTATGCTCCATCAGTTAGCTCATCACTTAGTACATCGACGCTAATAAAGATCGCCAGAGAAGGTCGAAAATTCGGTGTTGGGCTCTGCATAATTAGTCAAAGGCCTTCTAAGGTTCACCCCGATGTATTAAGTCAGTGTCTAACACAGGTTTTTAAGAGGATTATTAATCCCATCGATCTTAAGTACGTTAGAAATGTTGTGGAGTTTATCTCTGATGAGGACCTATGGGAGGTAAGGGTTCTTAATGAGGATGATGCCTTGGTAACGGGATTGGCTGTTCCAATGCCATTACCTGTTAAGGTTAGGGATAGGTTAACTGAGCATGGTGGTGTGACACCAACGCTTATTCCCAGGAAATAATATCATAAGTGTGTAACTTAAGTATAATTTAAGTATAATAGAGTTAGGTAAAACTTTTTATTATGTCCCATTGACGTATAGCGTGCGAATAATCTTAGGCACGCCAATTAATTCGAGACCTAAACCCTGGCTTTATTTCCATGTACCGACTATTATGGTGAATGCCTTTGATGTTATAAGAAATAGGATTAGCAAAAAGGAACGTGTCATAAAGAATGTACTGCAATACGACGGTGAGGTTTGGATGGATAGTGGTGGATTTCAATTTCTTAGGCATGGTAAAGTACCAGAAATAGAGGACTTAGCTAAGGTTTATGACCAATTCTGGGATATTAGGTACTTTCTAAATCTTGATTATCCTCCAAGCCCTACTGATAATGATCATGAGTTGGAGGCGAAATTAAGGATGTCAATGGTTAATTATGAGTATTTGACTAAGAGATTTGATAACGTATTACCAGTGCTCCATTATCACTGGAGGACCGATATAATCATGGAGTATCTAGTTAAGTATCTAGACTTTAATCCTAAGTGTATTGCAATAGGAGGTTTAGTACCTTATGTATTGATCAGTAGGGGTGTTCCTAAGGATTCACGGAGATCGGCATTAAGGTTTCTACTAAGGATCAAACAGGAAACAGATACGTGCATTCATGTACTTGGCCTTGGATCACCGATAATAAATCCAATACTAAAGTTGATAGGTGTTGATAGTACAGATACGAGTACCTGGAGGGTTAAGGCGGCCTATGGTAAGGTGATAATGCCTGGCGGTGGTGAGAGGCACGTGAGCGGTCGATCCATAAACTTTGGCGGTAAGAAGATTACCCCCGATGATTTAATGAGATTACATAAGTTCCTTAGAGATACTGGCTTTCCAATAATTGATAGGTTTAATGATATTAAATTAAGTTTTGAATATAGGGCCTTAATTAATGCCTGGGTCGTGCTCAATAGCTTTGAGGAACCAAATTCTGGCGTGTTTAGGGCTATATATGATGAGTTAGTGAGCATGTTTTCCAAGGAAGCTCTTGAAAGAGCGTACTAGAGGATTATATTTATTAATATCTGATGTCTCCCTGTAACCACCGTGAAGAGAGTACAGAAAAATTGCTTGACGTTGATTGTGGATGTTTGCAATGATACATTAGATAAGTTTAAAGGTGCTATGAATACGGTACTTAGAAGGGCGGGATTTGGCGGCGCCCTGAGGGTTCTTGTTTATAAGTGTAAGGACCTTGATTTTAATAAGTATATTAGGGAATTGAATTCGATAGTTGCCAATAATTTTTCAGTGACTCTGTTTGTATATGAATTCGAAGATTTAAACTCATTAATTAATGAACTCAATAAGAACATATTCAGTGGGTGCGATAATTATGGAGTACTGTCAACAATTGATTTACCAGCAAGTATTAACTATGAAAAATTAAAGTAATCAGCTTAGCCCAGTACATCACCTCTTCAGACCTTGCAAGCATCATCACTTAAGGGATTTTACTCAATCCAGTAATAATGGTCAATTGACCTATTAAGTACTGGGTCATGAAGCTCAATTTCGAAATACCCACTAGGCTTTATTTGGCCTTTTATTAGGGGTATTGTACCCGAGAAAACAACGACATTCTTTAGGTCTGGTACAACCTCACGTATCAAATCAACCAGCTTTTCTGGTGTTAGTAGAAACTTCATGGTGCCCTCCTGATAAAGCGTCTTCTTATCATCCTCAAGTATCCAACTCCTTAGTATTAAGTCATCCCAATGGTCCTCAACCTCCTTAAGCGGCCAAGCCCTCCTCGCGACAATCTTTGGATACATATGCTTACCAGCAAGTATGCTACACCTCTCTGCTTCCCTATCCGTGTGATCGCTTCCCACAGACACATATATCTCATCCTCATTCTTAATCAACAATACATACTCAACCTCACCACTATGTAAATCACTAACCTTCCTGATGTAGTTGCTTGTGGTTACCAGGTATGGCTGTAGTATGTATATTTCAGGTATGTTCTTAGGCCCACTAATGCCTATCCTACTTAACTCTTCAACCTCCTTTTTAATAATGTCCGTAGTCCTCCCAGACCAGACAAAGATCACTAGATCACTAACAGCGATTTCAATATCTCTCTCGTTACCATTCTTGAACTCTATAGTTACGTTAAGTCTATGCATAGACGAACTCTGGTTTATAAAGCAATAACCTTATTAAATTTTTGGTCTCGTTCCTTAAGCCCAAGTAAATGGAAATACTAAAAAATCCTGTAACAATATTGTCAAGATGATCTCAGAAATAGTCAGAGTGGGCTTGGTTTCGGAGATTAAGCTTTCAATACCGAGTGCTGATGATGCACTTGATTATCTAAGGCTCATGCTGAATAATTTAATTGGATTAATGGCTTCAATACCACCCGCCCTAGCCCAGAGCGTTAAGCCTGAGATACCAATATTCATAAAATCTGTTGGCAATGAGGCCGAGTTATCAATACACTACTCACCATTAATGCCGTTAATCCGAATAAGGACGTCTAAGGATTTAATAAATAAGGTAAGTGGCATTAGTTTCATTGGCGTTGTCTTAGATTCAGGGGGTACTATTTTGAGGATGTACAGGGGCAAGGATGAGATGGGTAAGGATAGGGAGAAAATACTCCTTATTTTTAGAGTATTTATGAATTCTGATGTGGAGTTACAACCACTACCTAGCATGCCTCAGGGGCAAGGTGGCGCCATTATTTAAATTGCCCAAGTAAACATCAATAGAAATGCTTTTATTTAGTTAAATGCTAGGTCCTTGATGCCGTTTAGCCATACAAAGATTGTAGGGCCAACTGGAAGGTATGGTGCTAGGTATGGAATGGGCGTTAGAAGGAAGGTTCTACAGATAGAGGTTAAGCAGAGGGGTAGGCATAGATGCCCAAGATGTAAGTCCCTGGTTAAAATGGAGAGGATAGCCTTCGGCATTTGGAGATGCCCTAAGTGTGGTTATACCTTCGCAGGTGGCGCCTGGATTCCGCAGACAATAATGGGTAAAACCCTGGCCACCGAAGCAGCGGCTAAACAAAGCACTAGATGAAGGCATTGTCGTAATGAGTTTAATAGTATTAACATCATCACGAAATCCCAGTACTCGAATGAGACAATTTCTTAATGAGTTAGAGGTGGTTATTCCCAGCGTCATTAAGGTGAATAGGGGTAAGTTATCAATAGTTGAGGTTGCAGGTAAGGCATTGAGTTTAGGGGCCATGAAAATACTATATATTGGTTCGAGGGGTGGTAATCCTGGTTTCATGCGTTTTTTAAGAATTAAGGAAGGATTGATTGAGGTAATGCCGTACTTCATAAAAATACTTGGGGTTAAACTCCTCACTGATATGCAGGTTAGTATTACGCATAGACGAAGGGTACGGAGTGGAATTATCGTGGCCCTAAGGGAGTATACTGAGATAATGGATGTACTTAGTGAGCAACTTGAATTACCTAGCGTGAGAATTTACGATTTTGAGAGTATTAGGGGCATGTATGATGTGATCTTCCTGATTCATAGGGCTAATAATGAGTACGAGATTCAGATATTAAATGGTATGGACTTGGGTCCTTATGGTCCTTTCATGAAGGTTAACGACGTGACTTATGTAAGGCCTAGGGTGATTAAGTTTGAATGAATGTACGTTTAAGACTGTTTTTTCATTAGAAAATGTTGACAAAGAATTAATAGTTAATTCATTTAAGACGCTTGAAAAAGAAATGAGGTTTAGCAGGGGTTTTGTAAGTGTTGATGTTAATGATAATAATGTGATTATTGTTATTTGCGCCAGGGATTTATCAAGTTTAAGGAGTTTAGTCAGTGGGGTCATGAAATCACTATACTTAATATTAAAGGCTGAGGAACTTGACTAGGTCATGGCTTTGTATTTCTTAATCATAGGCTTATTCATGATTCACATGCGGATTAATACTTATTAAGGCTTAGTTCAATGGCAATTTAATGAGTTCATTACCGCCGTCATTACAATCAGACCTGGAGAAATTGCAGGCGTTACAGGACCAATTAAATAGTGTTAGGGTTAGGAAGCAACAGTTTGAGAGTGAGTTAAAGGAGGTTGAGAAGGCTATTTCGGAAATTGAAAAGATATCCACCGAGAGTAAGGTGTATAAGATCGTTGGTTCCTTCCTGGTTTTGGTTACTAAGGATCAGGCACTTCAGGAACTTAAGGATAGGAAGGAATTGCTTGAGCTTCATATAAAGACGCTGTCAAGGCAGGAGAGCATGTTAATGAAGCAAATTGAGGACCTAAGAACCCAGATAAATGAAGCCTTGGCAAAGTTACAGGGTGGGGCTGGTGAAGTTGCGAAGGGTGGTGGTTAAAGGTAATGAGTAATTACGAGATACTTAATGACATAGCTAATGTGATTGCGGAGGAGATATATAGGTATTTAATGCATAGGCTTCCTGAAAAATTGCTTGAGGATTTCGTTATTAACGTGGGATTTACAAACCTCGCGAATTACAACCTTGAAATAAGTATTGAAGCAATGACGAACCCATTATTAAAGGGTCTTGATAATATAATAAATGACGCTGTTGAGTTTGGATTTAAAATAGCTGATTACCTAATGGATAAGTTCAAGGGGGGTGAATTGATTGGTTTATCAACTGGAGAAATTGAGAGAATTGCTGAGGAATACGCAAAAAATCTGTATAGTAACACATAGGCATGCAGACCTAGATGCATATGCATGTGGAGTGGCTGTTAAGGAATTAATTACTAAATTAGGCCGTGATGCATATATAGTGATTCCTGATGGTTTGTCCCATGATGTCAAATCATTCATTAGTAAACTTAGCATTAGTTATCAAGGCCTAAGCAATTGCAGTGATGGATCAGATATGGTGATCTTGGTTGATGTTAGTACATACGCCCAATTAAATGAGTTTAGGGATATCATAGGCAATAAACCAATAGTCGTGATTGATCACCATGAGGTACATAACATTATACCCACATTAGCGATAATTAATTCAAGCGCTACGAGTTGCTCTGAGATAGTTGCACAAGTACTTAAGGAGTTAGATATTGAGCCAAGCAATGAGGTTGCCACCTTGCTCATTGGTGGGATCCTAAGTGATAGTGGTAGGTTAAGCAGAGCTAGACCTGAAACCTTTGAGGTTATGGCATGGTTACTTAGACTATCGGGTAGGAATTATCGAGATATAATCAATGCCATGTCTGAGGAAATGACCTTTCCAGAGAGGATGGCTATAGTTAAGGGATTACTAAGGATGAGGGTGTATAGGATTAATGATTACATCGTTTGCTTAAGTAATGTGAACGCGTATGAATCATCGCTCGCTGATACCATGATTAGGGCAGGTTGTGACATAGCATTGGTGGCCTCAGAACATGACGAAGAGATTAGATTATTCGGTAGAGGTAGTAAGAGAATTGCCGAGAAGATATCACTTGCCGAGGTATTTAGTGATTTAGCGCGATACTTCAATGGTGAGGGGGGTGGTCATGTATTAGCGGCTGCCCTAAGTACCAGGGCTAGAGTTGACACAGCCACATTATTAATAAAGGCCCTAAGTAATATTGAGCAGAAGTTCGGTATTAAGTCCTCAAGGATAAGTGAATAATTTTAACATAGGTAAGTTTTCATTTATAGTGGGGATTTTACTAGGTTCTCAACCTTAATTCCATGTTGATCCTATTAATGATATATGATGACTTACTATATTGATGAATTTCATATTGCGAATTTGCATCCGTAATTACGCTATTAACGCTTATTGCGCTAACATTTATATCGCTCATTATACTGTTCATCTGCGTAATTATTTCATTATTAATCACTCGTAATGCACACCATGAAACCTCACTTACCTGTGATTGATAAATCGGTGATAAGTATTGTCCAGGAGTTATTGGTATGATGGATTCATTGAAGAGGTCATACGCCTGTAAATAACCTCCAAATAATAATGAGCCATTGAGTAGGTATAGTCCCATTGGGTAGTTCTTGGTTTCATAAACTGGTATCGAATAACCGCTCTGCGTCACGTAATTAACCTGGAGCAGGTAATAAGTACCTGGCAAACAGGTTGGGTTTATTATCGTGCCATTTGGAAGCAGGAGTATTGGCGATATGTATATCACGGGCCCAAAGGGCACAAGCCTCGGTCTTTGGTATACCGTATAGCCGTAATTCGTGATTTCACTAATAGTCACATTAGGACTAAGGGTTAGGTGAGTGATTGATGATGAATTAACGTACTCATCGAATGAGTAGCTAAGGACCTGAAGCGCCTCCTGAAAGCCCGAGCTAGGCCATGAACTTGCATTAATGCCCTGTCCAACCCACATGGTGAACAGGCTCAGACCGGGCAAACCAACCTCGTAGTGCTCACTAATACCTCCAGTGACTGGGTTATAACCATAGTAATAATTCCATAGGTGATACGACTCACCATTAAGGGCGATTAGGTAACCGCCTACCGTACTCAGTTCACTTAGTATTTGCGTAAGGCTTTCATTACCTGTTTCGAAGGCGAAGACCACGTATTCAGCGCCATTTATGTCCTCAGTTATTATCACGTACCAATTGGCGTATACGGGCTGCGGATATATTAGGTATAGCGGGACTTCTAAGGTCCACGTGATACCGCCAGTATCGTTGGTCAGCGCTGTTGAGTTGAGCATTACTTCCTGCTGTATAGTGGTTTCTGATGCATTGACTATGTATAGTGTGAATTCCCTATTGGCTGTGGCGACCCAGACAGGCGTTGTATTGGTGATTAGTGAATCTTCACGGTATGTTAATGGGTACTCATTAACTATGCTATTTAGGAACTGTGCTGTTGGTCTTGAATCTGTCAGGTTCATTGTTATTACGTATGTCCTGTAAACTACGGGCGTAGGTGCTGGACCATAGGTAGTATTTGCATATGTGATAAATGAGACTAATGTGAAGATAATTGCTGGAAATACTGCAAATATTATCCATTTGTTGTTAATCATTACCATTTAATATAGCGCCAGCAATTATATAAGTTTCTGATCATTAAGAGTTACTGAAATTATGAAACAGAAAGTATTTTAGGGGGCTTGTTCTTTAGTAAATTGAATGAGCTTAGACTTTCAGTTAGTAAAACTGGTAGGTCAACTCAAGGAGTTGGAGAGGTACCCATTATATGAACCATTTGCATATGCCACAATAGTCCAGGATGAGAAGACGGGAGATATAATGTATTACCTTGAGGAGATAACACTTGACCCTACCGAACAGCAGGTATATAAGGAGTTGGTAAGGATAGTTATGCTTGAGCTACCACCACCTGAGGAATTAACAAAGATGGGTGATGTCAAGAATTACCTGCTTAATGAATTAAAGAAGATCGTTGGGCGATACAGAAGGCTGTTCAGAAATGTTTCCACATCATCCTTCGCTAAATTCCTATACTACATGGAGAGAGATTTACTTGGTTACGGCCCCATAGATGCCTTAATGAAGGATGAGAATATTGAGGATATATCGTGCGATGGCGTAGGTAGACCTGTTTATGTGTTTCATAGGAAGTATGAATCAATACCAACAAACATAGTGCCAGTGACAGACCAAGCCCTTGATGACCTGGTTGTGAAGCTAATACACCTATCAGGTAGGCATGTCTCAGTTGCAACGCCAATAGTTGATGCGCAATTACCTGATGGTTCTAGGATAGCCGTGACATATAGGAGAGAGGTCTCGCCTGGTGGCTCCACATTCACAATAAGGAAGTTTAGGAAGAACCCATTAACATTCACGGAACTCGTTAAGTTCGGTAACATCAGTGCGGAGATTGCGAGTTACTTCTGGGTCATGCTGGATAATGGCAGGTCATTCCTAGTGCTTGGTGTTACCGGTGCAGGTAAAACGAGTTTCCTCAATGCAATGGCCACATTCATTAGGCCTCACATGAAGATAATAACCGTTGAGGAAGTCCCTGAAATAAACTTACCACATAAGAATTGGATTAGGCTCGTTACAAGGCAAAGCTATGGTTCTGAGAAGATAAATGAGATTACATTATTTGACTTAGTTAAGGCAACGCTTAGGATGAGACCTGATTACTTAATAGTTGGTGAGATAAGGGGTGAGGAGGCTTATGTTCTATTTCAAGCGGTAAACACAGGACATAGCGGCATATCCACTATGCACGCGGAGTCCTTTGAGGCGGCTGTTAATAGGCTCATGAGCCCGCCAATGAACATACCACCGGCTTATATACCTGCCATGAACATCTTTGTTATGATTAAGAGGGTTAAGATTAATGGTAGATTAACGAGGAGAGTCACTGAGGTTGGTGAGGTTTATATAGATGGCGATAAAATAAGATTTAATACAGTATTTAAGTGGAATCCAAAAACTGACTCTCACGATTCATATGTAGAAAAGAGCGTCCTAATTAAGCAGATAAGTGATATGACAGGTAAGGATGTTTATGAAATTCTCAAGGAAATAGACACTAGGGCTAGTATTGTTAATTGGATGGTTGAGAATGAAATACTGAACTTTGAGGACGTATCTACATACGTACAGACATATTATACAAACCCAGACAAAATACTTAATCAAGTTCTTGGTAAAGGTGATCAAGGTTGAAAGTATTACTTAGGTTTAAAGATCTTAATTCTCTTGTTAAATATTTAAATGAAGACTTGAATAAATTATTAGTAGCCAAGAAAATATTAGAGGAGGAAGTGAATAAGGAGTCGCTCGTGGACATCATCGAAATAAGGAACAATAACGTTATTATACAGAGAGAAAGAATAACAGAGATAAAGGGAATATTAGATGAACTTGATAATAGGATTGATACAATTAATTCACTACTTGAGGAAATAAGGGATGAGTTTAATGATAGTAATTACACAGGCATTGTATTACTTGAGTTTAATAACGGCATACCCAGGAGAGTATTATTATCGCAGCCCCTGACCCTGAGTGAGGTACCATGATAATGCTAATACCTGTATTGATCATTGCAATAATGATTGGAATGCTGATCCTAGGCCTGCTCAGGCCACCATTAACAGTCATAATACCGCTCCTAGGTATCTACATAATACTAATGTTAATACCATACATAATACCAAACCTAACAATTAATCAGTATCTTAGTATCAAATATATAATAATCCCGATAGTAGGCTTAGCTATAGGCTATGGAACATCCATATTAATAAATAAGTATATGAGTATTGACGTACGGTCATTATTCAAACTAAACCAGGGTCAAAAGGCGGTCTCTAAAAGACCGAGAAAGACCACGAATAAGCAAAAAGGTGAGAAAAAACCAGAAATTAAACCAGAGGACTTAGATAGGATTATTCCTAAATCCATTAATGACTTAAAACTTGGGATAACAACTAATGAGGCATTGGGTAGTTGGGTTGAGTATTACGATGGATGGACCGACACTATAATAAGCATATCAAGAAGGTTCATAGACATTAAGGATAGTACAGAGATTATTAGTAAGGAGGCCCTATTTCTATCGAGGATTAGGCAGTATGAGAATAAAGCTCTATCGCTAGGTCTTACCTTAAAGGAGGAGTCCGCATTTAAGAAGCAAAGGCAGAGAAGATCAAGGTCTAAGGATAATGAGGATAAATTAATAGTATATGTGAAGCCTGAAGATGTGTCTGGTGATTTAACGACCACTGCACAATTAATGAGTGGTTATGTTGAGGAGTTCAGCAATATAGTCGAGAAGCTAATACATGATAAAGAGATTTCCCAGTATATGATTAATTCACAGATACTAGTTCTCTATATTGATGGGATACCAAGGAAGTTCATAACCCTTCATAAGGAGAGCTAAGTACTTACTTTTTGTATTATTATCATTATCGGTATTGAATCAATAAGTAACGTGATTATTGGGCGATTCCTATCAATATTGAGGGTCTCTAATCTGTCAATAATTGACTTTATAATTGCAGATCTTCTTTGTATATAGCCAGCGACATCATTTATTACATTACTTCTTGTACTAGAACCTGGCTTATAAATAATTCTTAAGGAGAATATTTCTGATGAACCATCAACAAACCTAACATTTTCAGAAATTTCACTGGCCAATGCAATATTATTTTCAGCACCTAAAATTTCATTCCAATTCTGCTTGAGCATATACATAAACCTGTATGAGTTACTCAATTCACCTTTTAATGTCTGAATTAGTTCATCTAGCGATTCAAATCTCTTAATTTCGACAATCATGATAAACCACCTACCCTCTCTTCAATCTTCTTAAATGGCTCTGGATAGCTTATATTATCTAATTTCACGACGGTTTCGATACTCCTTGAATTATTACTAATTGATGAAATTACTTCATCAATCATCTTCATGAGCCTAGCAACCTCATCAGCGGTTAAGCCAACAATACTACTTAAAATGCTGGGTATTTCAGTGGTTTCCCTGATGTTAGGTAAGTATAACAGTGATGTCTCCGACATGTCAGGTAATGAATAACCTATTACCACATCTATTGATGCATCATCTATTATAATCACATAATCATCATTCACGCCGAGTTTTTCAGTAAATTCCATGGCCTGTTTAATAGACATTAATATATTCGTATAATAATTAATTGCATCCCTTATTGCGTCTTTATAGCCATTAGCTGTTAATGTGTAAATCACCTCAATATCATCGGCCTTAGTCGTTACATTGGTATTGCCCTTAACTAATGTGGCTGGTGATTTGCTCCTTAATTCCCTAATCATTTTATTCATGGATTCATTATCAGGACTATATGCATATATCTCACTAATAGCCTGGAGTATCTCATTAAGCCTATTACCAAGACTTAAAGCTAGGTCCTTCAACCTATCACTTCTTAGTACTATCAAGTTCGATCACCACTAAAGATGGTACGTCCCCAAAGTATCTAACCATTGCTTTAAATTCATGCCCCTTAAGCTTACCTAATCTACCTTCAAGAGTTTCATAAATAGCGTATTCCAACTTAAGAAATTGAAGCGCCTTTGAAAATAATTCCCTATAAGCTTCCTTTGATGGTTCCCTGTATATTATTATTGGGATAGAGTTGGGTATGTCAATTATCACCTTTTCGCTCCTATCAGGTAGATCAACCTCATTTATCTTATCGTATATATCAGATAGTCTCTTAACATAATCAGTAACCTTTCTTTTGCTTTCTAATATCCTCCTGTGCAGCTCATCGACATTAATATTAATATCTATATTCGTGCTCATGGCATTATCACCAGTCTTGTCTTTTTATTTGCATAATCAATAAGCACCATTACTGAGGCATCCCTACCCTTAATGCCATTTAAGTATTTATTTATTTTTTCAATTTCGTTTATTACATAATTAATATTATCATCTATTACATTCAACTTACTTAGTAACCATGTTGAATGCGGTGCGATATGTATGTTCATCGTGTGAGGTATAGCATGTACCGTTATTACTTGGTGAGACGGTTGAAAACCAAGTTTTGTAAGTTTATCCTCAATCTCTGCGTTTATTTTCAGCTTCTCCTTAATTGCCCCATAGCGTTCCCTTAGGTTTAATAATTGTTCTTTAATTATATTCAATTTACTTATTGCGTCCTCAATTGTGTTAAACAGAAGTACTAACATTCAGATTCTCATTAATTAGGCTATATTTATTCTTTACTTGTGAGAGTTAATGGTGGGACTCGTACATTAATTAAACACTATACCTCCTCCCTAATCAACCTGGAGATCTCACTAATGGCCTTACTTATGTCCTTAACGTCATCATGAATCTCTATTATCTCTGCTATGAGTAATGAATTATCAAGGCACCTTAGAAGTAGGTCGGCCCAACTCCTTGAATGATACAACTGCTTAAGTTTCTTTAACTCTTCATATTGCCTATCATCAACCTCAATTACAATTCTTCTCTTGCCATTTTTAGCCATGCCACTGAATAAACATTAACCTAATTTAAAATTAACCCCCCAGACTATTTACTCCTCTTTTGTGACTTAGTGACACTAATCATAAACTCCGGTATTTCGACATACTTTACATAGTATTGAATGAGCAATTTAATTACCTCCCTAAGCATAAGCATTAATGTCGACTTCCTAATACTAAGAACCTTAGCAGACTCCCTCCAAGGCCTTGCCTGCAACACCTTACAAATCAGTGCTTCCTCGTAGAACTGAGGAAGATTAATACTATCAACACCTCTCCTTAAATAATACGTTTTTACCAACTCTGTTATTGCATCAGCAGTGTTCTCGTAGGTCATTGGACCCCATGAATAAGCAACTAAACGCCTAATCTGAGCCTCAGTAAGCCTTGGAGTATAACCAGGATCTAATGCCTGACCCCAGTCAGTTAGTAGCATCCTGACTACGTCAGGTTCCATATCATGGAATGGACCCTGCAATGAATTAAGCAGTCTTAATCTAAACTCCTTATTTGCATAGATAATAATGTCTCTTGTCTTCTCATTTATTGGCTTAACAAGCAATACACTATACTCACCACTTATTGGATTCCTCTCGGGGCTTATGTGTACGGGCATGTAGCCATTCTTAATCCAGAAATTCAGTAATTTGGCGTTAACTCCAAAGCCCACACCAACCCAATCAATACCTCTCTCCCTAGCCTCTTCCTCAATTCTCTTAAGCATCTCAGTGCCTAGACCCTTATCCTGAAGTTCGGGATGTGTGGCAATCCTTATTATCCTCCAGCCCTTCAATTTAGCAAAATCCGTAAGTCCCCAATACTTGATTAGCCTATCAGGTATTATGTTTCCAGGTAGTTTCAATCCTCTCACAACCATATCAATCATATCATCACCTATACCACCCTCCTCAGCCAATTCAACGGACACCACAATCTTGCCATTACTTAATGATAACGCTCTTATGAAGTGGTGAGGCGCATCCATCATCATGCCTAAGTCATCCGGTTCATTCCTATAATGTGCTTGAACGTATATTCCGAAGAACTGCCTTAGTTGTTCCTCGTTCAATAAGAAGAATTTCTTAAGATCGGGAATTAAGTAATTGAATTCATGCCTATTTATCAATTCTTGATCCTCATCGGTTATCCTGACGGGCTCGGCATCAAGTAACAATGTATCAAATAACCACTGTTCCACTGGGTCATTGGGTGCATACCTAATTGGTTCCTTAAGCTCATACTCAATGATCCTCGTATTCTTATCCTCACGTAGGTACTTAAGGAACCTAAGGCTAAAGCCTCTGCCAGCGCCCTCATAACCATGTATTGTCGATGCATATATAACCCTGCTAAACCTCTCGTGTATTCCGTAAAGCACGGGTAATGGTATCATTGCCGCCTCATCAACCACAACAATATCCCTACCATCCTCACTAAGCATGTCATAAGGCCTTATGTAATCTATGAAGATTGAAATGCCGACCTTCACCGAAACCACATCATTACCCCAATAGCTTGTGCTCACATCATAGTTTAGTGCCTTAAGTCCCTTTATTACGAACTCCATTAATGTAGAGACATTACTGGGATTCATTGCCGTAACCGCGAACCTCACCCTACCCTTAATCTTCCTAAGTCTATGTGCTAAGGCAGCCAACGCAAGACCAATAACTGCTGACTTACCTCTGCCTCTATCAGCAATCAATACTACATTGACCTTCTTACCCCTTGGAGGCCTCTCCATTAGTACCTCCATCGCTTTAAGCGTCTCAACCTGGTCCTGGGTCTTAGCGAGCTCATATATAGTCCTTGTGAACTTCATTCTCTCAGGCATTACTATCTCCCTTGGCTTCCAGGTCTGCGAATCACCGAGGATTGGTTCCTTAATTATCTCATCATTATTGGCGTCAATGATCAATATCTTATCCATACTCATTAACTTATTCCAGAACCTTACCTTTAGGAAGTGCCTAACATGTTCAGGTCCATATTGAGGGACCAAAAGGCTTTGCTGAAACTTCGTTAATTGCCTTATCCATTCATTCAATGGTGGTATCATGAAGATGTAAATACCGCCACCCCTAACGATGCCTCCTAATCTACCTACATCATTTGGCTTCAAATCGTTCATTAGGTCGAGAACAGCAAAATCGACAGTGATACCAAGGAGCTTATCAGTGTCTTTATATGGTCTATAATCAATATTTATGGGAATTCCCTCAATAAGGTCCTTAAGCTTACCCATCCTTCTCTGGGCATCAGAGTACTCCGGTTGGTACATGTATAGTCCATGTGGATCCTTAACAAGCGATGAGAATACCCTAAGGGACTCTGCCGCATACTTAGCAATTTTTTCCTCATTAGTACCCACAAGCACAATAAGTCTTCTGTGATTTGATGATAATCCCTCCCTAACCAATCCCTGCAACAGCTCAATCCAGCCCATAACCTCTGAGCAAGTAAACCAAATTGAGTTAGGGCTTATAAGCATATGCAAATGGTAGTAATTAGTGATTGGGCGCGTTGGTTCTGAAAAGTGATGAAAGACGGGCGAAAAGGATGATCAACTACGCCTAGGAAAAATAGAGCTGCAGGTTATAATGCCTTTTTTAAGTGCATCAATAAATTTAAGGTAATCATCGTAAACATCCCTAATCCACTCATTAATACCTCTGAAATACATAGGTTTTGAATAAATAAGCTCCAGGACTTCATCCTTACTTAGTTTATGTATATAATAGCATGGATTCTTAATTAGTAAAACTCTACGATACTCCCTAGCGATTATAGGTGTAATAGGTGTACCAGAAGTACCACTCACATGTTTTAGGTGTTTCTCAATATCATTCAAGGAAATATTATTCCTGTATCCTCTATCTATCCATTCATCAATTAGCGCATAGAAATAATTAACTAAGTCATTGATGTAGGGGTTCCCATTATTGTAGTACATAAGTACAATGGGGTGATTAATCCACCCACGCTTACCATCATTAATAATGCCCATCTTCCTAAGTATTGCTAGCAGAACCTGCTTGGTCTCAACTCGTTGTTTACCAAGCCGTAGATTATCCAGGAACTGCGCTGACTTTTGGTGATCAATGTATGGCCTAAATACTTGCATTGGCTATGTACGTATTACTTTGTTTTATTTCATTTTCCATGATTATTAATGATGGAGGTAGTACTTAAAAATACGGTCTCTCCCTATGGTACGTATGCTAATGAATAGTAACGAATTACAAAGGTATTACTTAATGACGTATCAATGCAGAAATGTATCATTAAACAAGAAGGCAATGCCGGGTGATGAGTAATGCTCATACAAAGTGATTCAGTACTATTAGCATCTTTAGCCTTACCTTTCGTGGCTTCAGTAATAGCTGGAATAATAGGTAAGAGGTTCAGTAGGGTTGCAATGATTATTACCTCTATATCCTTTATACCATTATTTATATACTCATCATACTTACTAATACTTGGTAAGGCTTACTTAATTCCACTTGGCGCCCTGTCAAGACCAATAGGTATGGTCTATTTAATAAGCGATGGCTTAAGTAATGCATTTGGTTTAGCAATAGCGCTTGTTGGAATAACACTGGAAATAGCTTCTTATCCATACATGAAGCATAGATTCCATGTATTAGGACTAACTGAGCAATTCGATGTATATTACCTACTCTTTACCTTATGCGCGGCAGGTATGGAATTACTGATATATTCATATAACTTATTGTTAATGTATATAGCCCTAGAGGTTTCATTAATAACGCCTGTCATACTAATTTATTACTATGGTTATGATACGCAGGGTATGACAAGACGCTGGATTGCACTTCTTTATTTCGTATATGGTATGTTAGCAAGTACATTATTCCTAATAGGCGCCGTTATGGTTAGTCTAGAGAATGGGACAATGGATCTCTATACAATAAAGAGCATATCAGTTATAGCGTGGGCATTAATGTTCATAGGATTATTGATAAAATTACCAAGCTTTGGTCCACATGTATGGATACCTTGGGTACATGGATCTCATCCAACTCCAGTAGCGGCGTTAATATCAGGGCTTGTTGGTTTAATGGCTTATGTACTAGCTAGGATATACCTAGTCTCTCCATATTTCATAAACATGTTTAGATTACCAATACTCGTTTATGCAATAGTTGGTGGGATCATAATAAGTCTTGGTGTGATTAGGCATAGTTACCACTATAAGTGGTTGCTTGCATATTCAACAGCGGCTAACTCCACGTACTTATTAATAGGACTTGCACTAGGTCCTTATGGAATACTTGGACTAACAATGCATTATATATCACACTTATTCGGCAAAACAATACTCTTCATGACCGCTGCATCAATAATTGTTTACTATGAAGAATTTGACATGAAAAAAATGGGTGGTCTTCAGACGTATATGCCATCGGTTGGTGCAGCTGCTGTACTCGGTTGGATGGCGCTTTCAGGAATACTAACATTATCAATGCTTGCTGAGTTTTACCTATTCCTTGGATTAGTAAATGTTATACTGCCTTCATATCCATTATGGGTATTTATAGGTTTAGCCAGTGGATTAGCTATCATATTTGTGTTGACGGGATATTACGGCTTCTGGGCTCTTAAACAGGTGTTTTATGGGCAATCTAGGGGTAATTACCATAAGGTAAGCGTTGATCCTAAACTCGTAATACCATTATACGTACTTGGTCTAGCTGCGATAATACTTTTATTCCCACCAGCATCCGCATACCTCGTGCATTCAGTACTAATAAGTATTAGTATGATAATGAGGTGATGAGCATGTTCGAAACCTTACTTGGTAAATTAATGGGATTAATGTTATTATCGCCTATAGTACTTGCTGCACCCATAGCTATTTATTGGCTATTTAACCAAGATCCTCGTAAGGCCAGGCCGTTGGCGTACTTAGCGGTTATTGGGCTTGGTATAGCTGCTATAACGTCTACCTACATAACACTTGAGTTTCCAATGAAGCCAATAATCTACTCTGCGCCCTGGATCGTAATACCGAGTATGAATGGTATCCCCGCATTTACGATACAGGTTTCATTCATAGTGGACTTCCTAAGTAGGTACATGGGTCTGCTCACGGCTTGGTTAGCCTTCATAATAGGCGTTTACAGTCTTGATTACTTGGCCGATGATTATAGGCTTGGTTGGTTCTGGTTCTTCTATAACCTATTCGCAGCATCCATGTTATTGACTGTTTACTCCAATGATTTGCTTCTCATGTTCATAGGCTGGGAGGGTCTTGGCTTTAGCTCTTGGGCTCTCATAGGGCATTGGTATAAGGATGATGATGAGTTATCATATGTAGGAAGATTCGGTGAGAGACTCATTTTGAATAAACCGGCCTGGACCACACCATCCTACGCTGCATATAGGGCCATTGCCACAATAAGATTCGGTGATATACCAATGCTGGGTGCCATAGCTGCAATAGCCGTATTAGGCGCATTAGGAGGTAATCAAGCACCTTTAGAGTTCACTTCAATTAATTGGTCATACATAATTTCAAAGATTGGAATTGGCGGTACCGTAGCCTTATTACTAGCCTTCATGTTTGGCCCATATACAAAGAGTGCCCAGATTCCATTCAATGACTGGTTACTCACGGCAATGACAGGCCCTACCTCAGTTTCAGCATTACTGCATTCAGCGACTATGGTCGCTGCTGGTGTTTACATATTCATGAGGTTGACAGAATCATTGTATATGGCCGGCGCATTAACAAGTGCCGGTGTCGAGATTGTGTACTTAATAACAGTATATATAGGATTACTAACTGCATTATTAGGAGCATTATTTGCTACTATGATTGATGAAAGGAAAGTAATCCTAGCAGGGTCAACAATGTCTTCCTTAGGTTTTATGATGGGTGTAACCGCATTATCGCCATTTATACCTCAAGCACTCACGATAGGTATGTACGTAGTACCATTGGCTGTACTTGTGGCATTCTCATACTTAATAATACACGCCCTTGCCAAAGCCACACTGTTCCTAGTCAGCGGTCATTTAATACATGTAACTCACACTAGATTTAATATGGGCGATTGGGAGCTTGGTAAGAGAATGAAAGCTGCATTCTACGCAGCGTTAGCTGCAGCTGTATCTCTCGGCGGTGTACCTCCATTAGCTGGTTATTGGGTTCATGCTGCAATGGATGAAGTTACGACAGAAACAGTTTCTGTTGTTGGTTATGGTGCGTATATACTCATGTTGTTGGCTAGCTTGGCCTATGTGGCGTTCCTATCAAGATTCGTCTCGCTTAACTTCATAAAGGGCGAGAAACCACATACTCACGAGGAACATAGTAAGTATCCACTCATGGTTACGGCATACGTCATTACCGGAACAGCAGCCCTTGTCTCATTGATCATACCCTTCGTGCTACAGCCAGCTATATTCATAAGTGCAGGTGTTGATCCTATAGTCATCGCTTTGGGTATTGTGTTATGGATTATCTTCGTGATAGCCCTAATGAAGCCCAGGGTTGGTAATTTAGGGTTAATAACAAAGATATTTGAGAGAAGATACTATATACAGGTATTCATGGATGTTGTGCTGGCAGGTTTTGGATTTGCATTGACTACAGCAGCGTTTTACATATATAAGGGTTTTGATATCTTATTTAATTTCTTAATACCAAGTGCATTTAATACATTGTCTAGATACATCAGGTCAATACAGAGGGGTTACTTAAGGACATATTTAGAGATGCTGCTTATTACGTTGGCAATTGCAATATTGGTGATCCTAATAATTATAGCATTAATGTAGGTTTAATTCTTTATGATCGCTTTTTATAATAATCACTTAAACCTTCAATTGTCTTAGGTATTCCTCTTTAACATGGAGTATTAATTTAGGTAAATCAATACCCATTGGGCATACCTCCCTGCAATTCCCAGAGTGGGTGCATAGCATTGCTGCTGGGCCTGCCTCCACTATGCCTCTAGTTACTGCTGTCCATGGAATACCCATTGGTCCCGTGTAGGGTGGTTTCCCAAATCTCGGTCCTATTGCCCAGTATGTTGGGCAGTGCATGCTGCATCGACCGCACCTTATGCACAGCAATATTTCCCAAAGCACTGGGTCCTTCGCTGCTTTCTTCCTCCCGTTATCGAGAAGTACCATGTAGAATTCCCTAGGTCCTTGAGCAGGCGAGACTCTGTACATCTCAACATCAGCCGTACTACTTGGTCCGGCTGTTAGGTTCACGTAGGTTGGTGGATAAAGCCCGGCATAAGCCGCCTGTATCAGCGTCTCAATCATCGCGTGATATAGTGTGGGTACGATCTTTTCAATACCATCATAAACAATGTGCACTGGAGGTAATATGCTTGTCATTCTTATGTTACCTTCATTCTCAACGAGTAATACGGCGCCCGTATCCGCCGCAATGGCGTTTGCTCCCGTAATACCTATATTGGCCTTAAGAAACTTCTCCCTAAGGAATTCCCTAGCCTTCTGGGCTATGGCAATCGGATCTGGTGGTACATTAATCCCAAGTTTCTCCCTCATTACCTCTGCAATCCTTTCCTTAGTCATATGAAGTGCAGGTGCTAGTATGTGGCTTGGTTCCTCATTGGCTATTTGTATTAGGAATTCTCCAAGATCTGTCTCCCAAACCTCATTACCCAACTTCTCAAGATGGGGTCTTAAATCCGTTTCTGAGGCTACATTATTCTTACTCATGACTACAGTTTTGCCATTACCCACTATCTTACTCACGATTTCCTTAGCCTCATCAGTCGTCTCAGCTAGGTAAAACCTACCACCTATCCTCTCAACTGATTTCTTCGTAAGGTCTATGTAATAATCGAAGTTCCTAATAACTTCCTCCTTAGCCTTTCTAAGTTCCTTAGCTAGATCCAATAAATATGAGTGTTTCTTCAATATATCAAAAACAGCTGGTATATTGGATGCCATGGCCCTATTTATGGCAACATCCCAGTTTGGAGGCGCTGAGGACTCCATATTAAATTCATACATTTAATTCATATATTTAAATATGTAATCTAACAATACTGCATTTCAATTACCATATTTTTGATGCCACAATTTCATAACATCATCCTCAATAAACCCATGAACCTCATTAATCACTGTTTCATCTCTAATAAGTTCAACACCTGGTTTACCATTCACAACCTCACCAATCACTGAGTAATTAATTCCCAACTTCTCTAATCTATTGGTAGCAATATTTACGTGCTCCTTCGGTATCGTAGCCACAAGCATCCCCGAGCTCAGTGACTTAAGAGGATCAATGCCAAGAACATTAAATATACGTAGTGTCTCCGGTAAAGCGGGTATCTTATCTATATGTATCCTTAACCTGACATTACTGGTCTCGGCAATTTCAAGTAATCCCTGGATTAGGCCGCCCTCTGTTGGATCATGCATTGAATTAACAATGTCGGCTATCTCAAGGGCTTCCTTAACAACACTTACTTCCTTAAGAAATTCCCTCGCCTTATTAATAACTTCCTTAGGCACACCCCTTCTAATTAAATCTTCTTCAAAATCATTTGCTAATACTGCGGTACCCTCCATAGCCACGTACTTTGTCACAAGTACTAAGTCACCAGGTTTAGCCCCTGAGGTTGTTACATAGTTATTGCCAATGCCCATGGCCGTTGTTGACGCAATAACTCTATCAATGCCTGGCGTGTACTCAGTATGACCACCAATCAATGAACCACCTAACTCAGTAAGTGCCCTATTAGCATCAGTCATTATCGTTCTAATGCCATCTTCATTCACACCATGTGGCAATAATAAGGTTAGTAGGAACCATCTCGGCCTAATACCTCTAACCGCAATGTCATTTGCAACGATATTTATGGCAAGCCACCCAATACCCTCAATAGCGCCTGTTATTGGGTCCGTATGTACCGCCATGTACTTATCACCAATCCTAACTATTGCTGCGTCCTCACCAATCCTGGGCCCCACAATTACGTCTTCATCTTTAACGCCCAGACTCGCGAAGATAATCCTCCTTAGTGCATCATTACTTAACTTAACCATTACTTAAGGGGTTGCATTGAGGTCATTTAAGGATTCAGGTCAGGAGTAGAGTAAGGCTAATATATGATTAACGTATTGATAGGTTATGACAACGCCACGTGAAATATATGAGAGAGCCATTGAGGCACTGAAAATGATTAAGGAGGCGCAGGCAAGGGGTCTCGTGCATAGGACACCATTGATTAGGTCTGAGACCTTAAGTAATATAGCTGGTGCAAATGTTTGGTTGAAGCTTGAGTCACTCCAGAAAACGGGTTCCTTTAAAGTTAGGGGTGCTTACTTTGCAATTAATAATACTGTTAAGAGACTGGATATTAAGCATGTCGTCACTGCATCAGCGGGTAATCACGCCCAGGGCGTTGCTTACTCAGCAAGCCTTATCGGTATAAGGGCCACCGTAGTAATGCCTCAATACACTCCCTGGATTAAGATAGCGAGGACCAAGAGGTATGGGGCTGATGTGATACTCCATGGTGAGTCATATAGTGAGGCTGAGGATTATGCAGTGAAGCTGGCCAAGGAAGTTGGTGCATATTATGTTCATGCCTATAATGACCCAGACGTAATAGCTGGTCAGGGTACCATAGGCTTCGAAATTCTCGAGGATCTTAATAATATTGATCATGTGATAGTGCCTGTTGGCGGTGGGGGATTAATATCGGGTATTGCGTCGGTGATTAAGACCGTGAATCCTAGGACCAAGATAATTGGGGTTCAGGCCGAGGGAGCGCCTGGAGCCTACCTAAGTCTCAAGAGTGGTAAGATAGTTAATATGGAAAAGGTTGATACGATTGCTGATGGCATTGCCGTTAAGAAGATCGGTGATTTGACCTTTAAGTTAATGAGTGAGTTACTTGATGATATTGTGTTGGTTAATGACCTGGAAATTGCTAAGGCAATACTAACGATAGCGGAAAGTGCGAAAGTAATCGCAGAAGGCGCTGGTGCAGCCAGTGTGGCCGCTTTAATAAGTGGGAAAGTTAAGGTTAGTGGTAATGTTGTTGCGGTCGTGAGTGGCGGTAATATTGACATGACAATGCTATTCAGGGTCATTAGTAAGGCGTTGGCTCTTGAGGGTAGGATTGTGAAGATAACCGGTTTACTACCAGACAAACCTGGCATGCTTGGTAAGATTACCTCAACTCTAGGTGAATTAGGGGTGAACATACTTGATGTCTTTCATGAGAGGTTTGACCCAACAATAACGCCAGGTTATGCGCAGGTTTCCTTCATTGTGGAATTACCACCCGAGGAGAATGCCGCAAATAGGGTCATTAGCAAGCTTAGGGAGCTCGGCTTCAATTTCAATATTGAGAAGCCGTAATGCTTTAAAGTACATGGTCATATTTCCTAACAATGCCGAAAACAACAATATTTACGGAAAAGGCACCCAAACCAATAGGTCCTTATTCACAGGCCGTACAGGTCAGTAACTTCCTATTCATTAGTGGCCAAATACCCATTGACCCATCCACGGGGCAGCTAGTCAAAGGCGGTGTTAAGGAGCAGACTGAGAGGGTTCTCGAGAATATTAAGGCCATTCTTGAGGCCGCAAGTTATTCATTAAACAATGTTGCCTGGGTCTTCGTGGCACTTAAGGACTTGAGTAAGTTCTCGGAGTTTAATGAGGTTTATTCAAGGTATTTCAGGGAGAATCCACCGGCGCGTATTACTATTGAGGCGAGTAATTTACCTGGTGGTGCCTTGATAGAGATATCCGTTATAGCCGTTAAGGATTAATGAAATTAAAACTGGTTCATTACCCTTATTAATGACTGGATATTAATCAAGCATTGTCTTGGTAAGTAATTCAGTGATTAGATTCGGTAGGGATTACGTAACTGTTTCTGAGATAGCCCAACAACTATATTGTGAGTACAAATTACATTTATCAGTCATTGAAGGTAGGTTACAAACACCATCCATGGAAATGGGAATAATAATTCATGATGAGGTATTTAAGGGAAGGAGAGTGAATACGGAGGAGTTTCTTAACGTTATTAAGAGTAATGAGATAGTAATAGCCACATTACCATTGATGGCAAACATAAATGGCATCACTATATTGGGTATACCCGATGCTGTGGTATTTATGAGCGGGATAGCTAAGGCTATTATTGAATTAAAGACGAGTAATAAGTGGTTGGATAAATTATTTGATAACGAGTATGTACAGTCGCAATTATATGCATATCTAATAAATAAAATGGGATTAGGTAAGGATCCCTTGGTTATGGTGATAAAGACTAAGCGTGATATCAATATCACTGAGAAGTTACGCAGGAATATTCTATCCATGGCAGTTAAGTATTTAACGAATGCTGTGGAATTTCCTGCTAAGGTTAGGTTTAGGGATTTCATAGTCTACATTAATGAGTTTGATAGATCAATAGAGGTTCACCTTAAATGGGCATTGGATTATTGGCTGATGCGTAGAGAACCCAAGGCCTCACCATCACTTGGTAAATGCGCCGTATGTGAATTTAATAATAAATGCCCATTTAAGTCATTCGTACAGGAGTGATGCTTAGGCCGTAATTCTCTAATTAATTAGGATAAATCATGAATTACTTAATGCAAGTTTTGGTTCTAAAATTACTCTTCAGCAACTTCATGATACTTCTGTACTCGTTTTAGGTTCATACGCCTTAATACCGATAGTACTTGATCAATGTATTTATTTACCTCGGTTTCATTCAATTCTCTATCCTTAATTATTACCTCCATAACCTTTGCATAGTTCTTATATTCCTCATTCAGTTTTTTCCAGGGAATGCCCCTTAGGGACTGCATCAATTTCTCATTAATCGGTAGTAACCTCTTAGTCATTAAAAATGATATTATTGGATAACCAACATAACCCCTATATATAGTACCATTGTCCGTACTGTCGACCTCCCTCCTAGAAATATCCACATAGACCTTATATGTTCTCGTACCATCTGACGACCTAACCAATGCCTCCTTCTCATTAACTTCCTCAACCCTACCATCAGCAAGGGCTCCAAGGGCCTCAAGAACCTTAATCCTAGGTGGTGTTTTTAGGTAGTTAGAGCTCACGTACTTATTGTAATTACCTTATTTTTAAGTCATTTTAATAGCCTGATTAAAGTTAAATGGCGCCTATGCATTGGGTTTAATTAGCATGGGCTTTAAGGAGACAAAGATCGTGGATCAAGTACTCAATGAGGCTATTAAATATATTAAGCACGTGCCTAGAGTCGTTGATTCTACAATAACTGAAGCACTTAATAAGTACTTGGCTGAGGATGCAGTGGCTAAATTTGATGTACCTGGATTCAATAGGTCGGCAGTTGATGGTTATGCAGTAAGGAGCGTAGATACCTTTGGAGCATCATCAACAAATCCAATAACGCTGAGGGTGATAGGGTTTATGTCGGTTGGTGATGATCCAAGCAAATACTCATTAAATCCAGGTGAGGCCGTGGAAATAAGCACTGGCGCTCCATTACCTATTAATGCTGATGCAGTGGTTATGTATGAAGATACACGCAGGGCAGGGGATTATGTTGAGGTTTTAAGACCTGTACCACCCATGGGTAATGTATCAAGGAGGGGTGAGGACGTTAAGGCCAATGAGGTAATGTATAGGAAAGGCATGAAAATATTGCCTTGGGATTTAGGTGTATTAGCGTCAATGGGTATTTATAGGGTTAAGGTATTCTCACCAAGAGTTGCAATAATAAGTACGGGTAATGAGCTTGTGGAAGTAACTGATGTGTTAAGTAAGGGACCGCCACCTGGCCGGGTAGTTAATAGTTCAAGGTTTGTAATTGAGGGTTTGCTCAAGTCTCTTGGTTGCGAACCAGTTTATCTAGGCATTGTTGGTGATTATGAGGAGAGGATAGCCGAAACCATAGATAATGCTCTCAGGGATTATGATGCAGTAATTACAACGGGCGGTGTTTCGGTGGGTAAGGTTGATTATACAATAAAAGCCGTAATGAGACTAAAACCTGAGTATATTAATCACGGGCTTTCAATTAGGCCTGGAAAGCCAAACAGCATAGCAGTGGTTAATGGAAAACCTATCTTTATGCTTAGTGGTTTTCCTGTTGCAGCCGCAACAGGTTTTGATGTGCTTGTAAGGCCTATACTACTTCATATGATGGGGGCTACTGATGATCCAAGGCCCATTGTCAGGGGCATTCTAACCAGGAGGGTATCAACGCCAGTTAATACTAGGTCATTTGTGAGGGTTAGGGTTTACTTGGGAAGAGATGGTAAGGTGTATGTGGATCCACTTGCATTAACAGGTAGTGGGGTACTGAGTACGTTGGTCAGGGGTAATGGTATTCTCATTGTTCCTGAGAATAGGGAGGGGTTTGATGAGGGTGATGAAGTTGAGGTTACATTAATTAGACCATTGTTTGTAGAGGGATCGTAATAAGATAGCTTTTTTAACTTGCTTATTTAGCCATCATTTTGAGGGTAATGTCATCTTCAATTCCTGAATACTTAAGACAGTCTGTGAAAGTTAAGGAGATTATTGATGACATAGAGATTAATTCGTTTAAAGTGCCTCCACATAAATTCTTTGTTAATGAAGAATTAACATACTTAACCTTACCCCTTAATGTTGAGGAAAAGGTTATCATAAATAAAATAAATGAATTAAAGCTTGGAAGAAAAACAATTGAAAAATTATACGCCATAAGGCTTGATTCAGAGCCATGGCAATACAACGAACTTGAACTACCCGACTTACTTAATAATGAGGTTGATGGTACCTCAATGGAGAGTAAGGGTAACGTTATATTCTCGGCATACATTCATGTTAATGGTATTAAGAATTTCCTAAAAATAATCGCCTTTAAGTATGTAAGTTACGTAGAAGTAGACATTGTGAGACTTGCTGGTTATCGGGGAATAGTCAGGTATATAGTGCACTTCTAACTGGGTCATTCTTGGAAATCCTCAGGTTGGGGATTTAGGTTGATGTTGAAGGCCATACCGAATCTTCTCTTGGTCTGTATTCTTAACTTACTCACCGCAGTCATTGCATACTCGAGAAATTGATCCTCACCAAAATTGGCATATTCATGAGCAAGCCAGAGTAATTTATTATAATGAATGGGGTCCTTGTACATGCTCATAAGTAGTCCTAGGTGATTACTAATATCAATTTTATCATAGAATAGTTTCCAGGGAACTCCTTGATTAAACATTGGCCAGTCATAGTAAGGTATTTCCACTGATATTGGAGTATCACTTTCATTAAATTTTATGTATAGCATGATTATTCTTGGAAAATTAATTAATACCTTCCTAACTTTATTTAGTTCTTCATCAATATTTAGATTATCATAGTCATCAACGGTTCTTAATCCAGCACTGTCTTCAATTCTATCCTTAATGAATTTTAATAGGTTATCTATTTGTGTTAATGATTTATGGTTTAGATACGCGTCCATTGCGCCTATTAGTAGTTTCCTGGTTATACCTGCCCTAATGCCCCGCATTCTAACTAACTCCTCTAGAAGCATAATATCAGATATTGATTGACTCAGTGCCATTCTAATGCCAATTCTAATTAAGTCTCTGTGTGTTCCATTGTAATTCTTTGCCAATGAGATTAGCTTATTTCTATAATTCCTGATCCAAACAATACTATACCAATCAATACCCCTATTAAGTATATCAAGGAGTTCCTTACTGACATTAACAAAGGGCACGTCACTGAGTATTAACTCCTTAAGTGCCTTAAATAGTATGTAGTCCTTAAATATCTTTAACTTAGAATCCTTAGCCACAAAGATTACATTAACTCCTAACTCCCTAGCTCTCTCAAGAACATTATATAGGCTTTCCAATGCCCTTATAACCTCAGGAATGTAATAAAGATCTAAGAAACCCTTCGTTAATATTAACTCGTGGATTAACGCCGTAATCTTAGCATATAAACTACCATCTAACAGCAGGAAGTCATATTTACCTCTCTCAATGGTCCTCAGCGCAACCTCGCTCTCTATATACGACAATAATACCCACTTAATAACGGGTGTAAATACGGGTATCCAATCAACAATCACATCCTTAATTGGTTGCTCACCAATATTATTAACTGCAATAGCCCTAGCGATTATTATGGCACTTCCATCCCTAAGTTCAAGTTCCCTAACGCCTCCATCAATAGCCACTGCCTTATTATTATCATGCCTAGAGAAGGTGGGAAGTGATTTCCATAAATCCCTAATATCGCTGGCATCAATAATTTTACTTAATACACCATGCATTGTATTAATTCTTCTTAGACTGTGGTTCTCATTCAATTCCATTAATCGTTTATAATAAATGTCATAAAATATGTCGGCCACTAAATCATTAATGGTTTAACGTTATAATAGTTTTTGCTTATGTACATACTACTGGGTGCAGTGTAAGTTTTAATGCCGTGTAGGTAAACATTTATTAATAGGTTGGCGTGAAATCCTCGGTAATGTATTATGAATTTAAGGTACGTATTAATAACAGCGATAGTGGTAGTGGTAATAGTAGTCCTGATTTTAGTCTTTGTCCCGCATATAATTTATAAACCAACAGGTCCTAGTTTTAACGAATTATTTGCTTATACCAATAATAATACATACACAGCTAATTATAATTATTATGTTTATTCAAATATAGCTGGGCAGGTAAGTACTGAAGAATACCTCTTCTTATATAGCCAGAGAGGACCTATGGATAGGTACATAGTTGTTACGACCACGAGCTCTCCTCAAATGAGCCTTTACATAGTAACTACGCAATTAAGTAATGGAACGATAGTGCAGTGTGTAGCCGAACCCATGTACGCTGGTTGTTTTCCTGCAAATCAGACATTCAATTTAGTATACCTAGCACTCCCCATAGTTAATTCATCATCATTCACATTAATTGGTACCCAGAAAATACTTGGGTATAGTGCATATTGTTATGCTTCAAGGAATGTCACAACACTGGGAAGTGTAATGCCCAGTGCCGTCCAGGCGGGACTTGGTTCAGTCCCTGTAAATGTTACAAGTGAGATATGCATGACGCAGGATGGAGTACCACTTCTAATAAAGCTGAGTGTATTCACAACACTAAGTGTTAGTGGTTATTCAGCACCATTAAACCTTACGCAAACATTACAAGTGACTAGTATTCAGGATGGGGTTTACCTAAGTAATAATGCAACAACACTACTCAACTCACTGGGTATTAATGCCACAGGGTGAAGGATTTAATGGCAATCGCGATTCCCTTAAAAATAAGTTGCTATTAACCGCGATGCCGTGAACAAAACAAACATAGAGATCTTCATACACCCAACCTGCTCAACATGCCATACATTAATTAGATTACTGAAGCAGTGGAATTACCTAGATATTGTTAAGATAATAGATACCTCTAGGGATCCGTACACCGCAATGGAGAGAGGAGTTAGATCGGTACCGAGTATTTTCATTAATGGCGAATTAGTATTTGCAGGGATAGTCGACTTCAAGAGACTTAAGGCAATGCTCGATGGCGAGTACTCAAGCAGTGTGTTCGAGGGTGACTTAAGGGAACTTGAGGAGAGATTTTTCAGGGGTGTTCTCGATAGCGTGGCTACAGCACTTTGGCTTTATGTTAATGAGGATTGTAATGCCCTCCTTAAAGATAGGGAATTCACAATGGCGATAACCAACATATCCATATACAATAACCGCGAGGAGTTGTATGATGAATTACGTAGGTACTTAAGTGACGTTAATACATGTAGGGAAGCCATAAGGAGTAGAGAAGAGAGGTTCTTTGCCGTAATCACCAAGAATTTCACGAGAGAGATTTACTGGCTATATAATAGGTTTCTTAGTTGGAATGATATCTCTAAGTTATATAATAAAGAGGTTATTGCTCACTGGATGATTGTACGTAGTGCCCTTGGTAGGGTTGGCCTTAGGGTGTACCCAATTAGTAATGAGAAATTTAAGGAAAAAGTTGAGAAGGTTTATAGTTACATGAGCCAAGCATTTGATGAGTACATGAGGCAGGTCATTGATGAACAGGCAGGTATATTTAATGACCTGGAGTATGTTGAAGTTATTGATAATACAATGAAAAATATAAAGGTTCCTTAAATTAAAATCAATAGGGACATGGACCGAGTGGTAATACTCGATGGGTATACTGATGAACCAGCTGGACTTGGTGTACCACCATACCTAGATGTTTATCCACGTTATATTGCTGGTGCTGTGTGGAGCGTTGATAAGTCTATTGATGTTAAGTACTTCACTATTGACCAGGTTAGAAATGATTGGGTTAATTTCGTTAAGATTGCCAATGAAGCCCATGTACTCATTATCATAGCGGGCATCGTAACGCCAGGTAAGTATCTTGGTGGTGAACCAATAAGGCTTGAGGAAATTGAGAAGATCACAGGTGTAATTACCAGACCCATAAGGATTCTCGGTGGCCCTGTGGCTAGGTTTGGTTATGGTTCGGCAGGTGGTACAATAGCAATTCCAAGGAGTAAGTTCCAGGGGTATTATGACTTGGTGGTTACGGGTGACGTAGACTTAGTAATCTATGAATTACTAAGAAATAATTACCAATTATCGAAGGTCTCGCCAGCCCTAATGCACATTGATTATGAATTAATCAATCAATTTGCGGTGTTGGGCTCACGTATAGTTACACAGCATCCCAATTACGGTAAGAACTTAATCATTGAGCTTGAAACCTACAAGTCCTGCCCAAGGTACATCTCAGGTGGTTGTTCCTTCTGCGCCACGGTTAGGTATGGCCCGGTTAGGTATAGGGAGGTGAAGGCCATTATTGCAGAGGTTGAGGCATTGTATGGTCTTGGGGTTAGGCACTTCAGACTTGGTAGGCAGGCCGACTTCTACACTTACATGGCCCACGACACAGGTAAGCTGGAATTCCCAAGGCCTAACCCAGGGGCTATTGAGGAGTTACTCGTTGGTATTAGGAACGTGGCGCCCGAATTGGAGACTCTACACATTGACAATGTTAATCCAGGCACCGTTTATCACTGGCCCAGGGAGAGTATTGAGGTTACGAAGGTATTGATGAAGTACCACACGCCCGGTGACGTGGCTGCGATGGGTATCGAGACCGCTGATCCAAGGGTTGTCAAATTGAACAACCTAAAGGTGATGCCTGACGAAGCCTACTTCGCAGTTAGGACGATTAGTGAGTTGGGTAGGGTTAGGGGGTGGAATGGAATGCCTGAGCTACTGCCTGGCATTAACTTTGTCATTGGTTTGCCCGGCGAGACTAAGGAGACCTTTAGGTTAAACATTGAATTCTTAAGGAGATTGCTTAATGATGATGTTTGGGTTAGGAGGGTTAACATTAGGCAGGTCCTTGTGCTACCACCGACACCGCTGTGGAATCAAGCCGATGAGATTAGGCAATTACTGAGGGTTCACAGGAAGTACTTCCTAGCCTTCAAGTACTGGGTTAGGAGGAACTTCGACCATGAGATGCTCAGGAGGATTGTGCCAAAGGGCACAATACTAAGGAGAGTATTCACAGAGACTCACTATGGGGATGGGACGTACGCAAGGCAGGTAGGTTCATACCCACTGCTAATTTACATACCCACCAAGATAGAGCTTGGGAGGTGGATTGACATTGTCGTGTCTGAGCACGGCTTTAGATCTGTGATTGGCGTGCCATACCCAGTTAACGTTAATGAGGCACCAAAGAGACTCCTTAAGTATATCCCTCACATGAGCAGGGAAATACTGAACAAAATAATTGCGGCAAGGCCAATAAAGGATCGCGAACAACTAAGAAGTATAATAAACAATGATGAATTGAGTAAGTACTTAACGTTATGAAAATTTGCACGATTATGATGATATAAATCGTTTTAAGGATATAAACTACTCTAGAGTTAAGGGTTAAAGGAAATGCGTGAAGAGGCAGTTAAGGAGCTTGAATTAGCACGGCACCTTCTTGAAATAGGTTACCTTAATTATGCAGCATTTCACTCACACTAGGCTTTTTGCAGAAAAGGCTTTGAAAATCCGGGATAAGTAATGGGTATGGGCTTATCGAACTTTAGGAGGGTGTAATCATGATAGCGGTGTTTATCCCTAATAGTGATCATTGTGCCGATGATTTACGAAATTCAGCGACGTAGGTATCAACCAAACAATGATACCGGAAATTATAAGGAACGCATTCAATAGCACCCTGAAAGTGTTTATTATAAATTTTAAGGTACCTCAAATATAATACTTTCATAATTACCAACTTTAAGGCCTTTTCTCACGATTAATCTCAGGATGTTTCCACCACCCATTACCGAGCCTTCCCCGGCAAATTCATACTCAATAATCCTAAAACCCGGCGGGAAGAACCAGACAATCTCATAATCATACTCGGCAACCTCCTCCTCATAGTAATTCTCATACCTATTAACGCCACGCCTCAGATTACCCTTGAAGTATATGTAAAACTCTAGGTAGGGCCTATCGAAGGAGCCCCTAAAGCCGAGACTAACATCAATAACCCTAGCCCTAACAACCTCACCATTAATCTTAATAGTCTCCTCATCCAGGAAGCCCTGCATATTCCTCATGACAGTCCTCAACTCATTAAGTAATCCCTCCCTATTCCTCAGTAAGCCCCTGTAGTAATGATTCTCATCCAAGTACTCAAAAATGAGGTTCTCCCATACGCCGCCGTCGATCCCCATTGTGAATATACCCTCAGCATGTATCGGCACGGGCTCACTCATTAAGGATAAAAATGCATTTAGGTTCAAAAGCATTTATAAGAGGACGGTATCTGATCGTATTCACGTATTGGCTAGGCAGGAAGTTTTTATTTATTTCATTACTTAACTTAACTAATATGCAATGATTCTATGTAATTTGTAATACCGGTCAGTATCATTCCTATGGCAAGCGCGGCGATTATCAGGCTCATGAACCTGCCAAGTACCTTAAGCGTATTGCTGCCCAGTCTCTTGAGTAGTGGTTGTGAGAACCTAATTACTGCATATGTGACTACTGAGCTTATTAATGCAGCTATTATGACCTCGTATATTGGGTATAGTGCCGAGAATAGTATTAACTCGGTTATTGTGCCTGGACCAACGAGTAGTGGTGTCACTATTGGCACTAGCACGAATTCCTCGGGCTCCTTAACGGCACCAACAGCTCTGGGACCGCCGGCCATTAGGGTTTCCATGGCAATGCCCATGAGCAATACGCCGCCGGCAATCCTGAAGGCGTCCAGGTTAACGCCGAAGGCCTGTAGTATGTACCTGCCGCCGACTGCGAATATCACCATTAGTAAAGGTACGCTGATACCAACTAGTTGGTAGACCCTCCTTAATTGTTCTTGTTCCATGTTTATTATGTATATGGATAATGTTGGTATGGCGCCTATTGGGTTAAGTATTGCTATTAACTGGCCAGTCATGTTTAAAATATCTATTAAGGCTCCAGTCACGGTGAATCAACGCCTAATAACTATAATAACCTTTCACTAATATATTTCTAAGGAATACGTCACCATTAAACTCAGTGAGATGAGATATCATCTAATCAATAATGGCATTAAAGCGTAAAAACCACTTAGAGACCTTGTGGTATTAGAGCGGAATGATGATGAATTGGGAACTGATTAGTGACGATGGGTATCCTAACTGACTCATGCCTAGGGTTTGTTTTGATCAGCAAGGATAGCACTCTTCATTTTTATCGAGCCGGTCCGTACTCATCATTCAAAGAAGTGATCCTTACTTCTCGCCATATTTCTTCCTTAATATTCTTGCTGCCTCGGTCATTGAGCGTATCTTGGAGAAGGCTATCCTCCTCTCAAACTTCCTATACATACCAGGCGCAAACCCACAGTCAGGGTTCAGCCATATCCTCCTTGGGTCAAGAACTTTCACAACCCTCTCAGCCCTTTGAACGACGATTTGTGGATCCTCAACCTGTGGATTCCTAACATCAATAACGCCAAGCCCAAGCTCCTTATCACTGGGTAAATCCTTAGCAAATACTGCTGGGTCACCACTACCTGGACTTGCATACTCAAGCACGTACTGCCTAACCTTTATATCATAAACCTCGGGTGCTAATCTCTCAAAGCCTATACCATAGAATGGCGAGTCCGGGTTTGGCCACCTATCCATATGCATCCCAATCCTTACGCCATCAATTCCCTTGACGGTCTCATTCACTAAGTCCCTGGCTAGGTAAAGCTCGTTCTTGAAACCCCTGTACTTCTGCCCATGTATTGCCTCAATAACTTTCCTATACCTATCAGGTTCATTCTCCTTTGCTTCCGTTAAGTCGCCAAGCATTGGTTCATCAAGTTGTATGAAGTCCACACCAGCATCCCTAAGCCTAATGATCTCTTGCCTAAGCACCTTAATGTAGTCCTGGGCTAGATCCTCAGGTTGTGGGTATACCTGCCTTGAGTATTTGGCATCCCAGGTCTCCCACATGATTAGGTATGGACTTGGTAATGTGATCTTGATTCTCCTATCAGTGACGGACTTAGTGAATTTGAATTCGTCGAGAGCTATTACTGAATCCCTTATTTGTTCAACAGCAACTGCCCTCCAGTAGGTTAGTTGTGCCTTGTATTGCTTCATTATTTCTATTGCCCTTGGATTAATATCAGTCACGTAAATCAACCTAAATCCAGGTATTTTCTGACCAACAAACGCCACGAAGCTAGTCCTTCTCTGCTCTCCATCGGTTAATACATCGAGTCCTGCCAACTCCTCCTCCTTAACGGTCAACTTAACAGCATCATCCAAGTATTCATCAAGTTCCTCCTTACTGACTTCACCTTTATTATACCTATCAAAGGCCTCGATTAGCCACCTAGGCCTTGGGAAGCTACCAACCACAGATGTTGTGAAGGTGAGTTCCTGCATTAATCCACAGGAATTACTTAGTTTATAAAGCATTACGCCGCCTCATTCATGCGAGAACATTGTGTATATTTAGAATAGTGAGATTAACTCGGCAATTATGGTGCTGGGCCAATTGCAGCAACCTTAGGATACGGCCTAGCTTCCCAAACAGCTCTCAAGCCACACACGTACCTAGTAAGTCTCTCTATGCCTATACCAAATCCAGCGGTCTTTAATGGGTATGACTCCTTAAGCATTTCTAGATACCACCTATATTTATTTGGATCCTCGCCACCCTCCCTCATCCTGGCAATGACCTTTATGGGTTCATATTCACGCTCAGCACCACTAATTGCCTCGCCGAAGCCCTCTGGATAAAGCATGTCGAAGTCCCTGAGTATGCCGGGTCTCTGTGGATCTTCTCTGTCATAAAACCCCCTAGCTCCCTTTGGATAGTCAATAATAAAGAGTGGATTTTCATGATAAGCCGAAAGGAATTTCTCGCATTCCCACCTTATCTCAGTATTTGGTGGGTTCTTACAGCCTAGCTCATTAACAAGTTCCACAGCCTCCTTATGCGTATACCTCTTAAATGGCTTTTTGAAGTCTGGAAGTTGCCTATTGAGTCTTATCTCGAGTTCTTTACCGTAGTTATCCTTAACTCTCTTAATAACGTATATTATCATGTCCTCGGCAAGGTCAATCACTTGGTCGTAAGTGGCGCCATAAACCTCGAGGTCCAATTGGTAAAACTCGACTAGGTGCCTACCGGTGAATACACTGTCATTGGGTTCAAACCTAATGTTTGGGCTTAGGAAGTAGATTTTACCGAGCGAAGCAGTCATGTATTGCTTATAGAGTATGGCGCTCGACATTACCTTGTACTCCATGCCGTAGAAGTCCACGGTAGCCTGCTTAGCGCCTCTAATCCCTGGGTCAGTTACTGGGCCAATTATTGGTGCCAGGACCTCAGTAAAACCTCTCGAATTGAGGAAGTCCCTTAGGGCATCAATTATTTCGGCCTGAACCTTGAAGACGAGTTTATACTTATCCTCTCTAGCCCACCTCCATGAGTGCACGAGCCACTCCCTAAGGAATTCCAAGTACTTTCCCTGATCATTAACAAACTTCTCAAATTCCAGAACGGCAGGGTGGAAGTAAGGCTCCTTCCTTTCAGGCCACTTCTCCATATAGCAATTCCCAGAACTAAATCGCTTTTAAACATACCCTAAAAAATAACAATAATTACCGCGTAAATATCAACGTATTACCCATCATTAATCATAGAATCTATATCTAATGTATTCTTAATTATCGAGGAAAACTTGTCAATTTGTCTCAACAATAATTCAATACTCGATAATTCAAGTGAATTACGTCTAGGTAATCCAGCAACCTCCCTGGCCATATTAAGCACGAAGTTCCTAAAGATCGGATCACCTAACGAATCATGCAGCGTTATTCCAATCATTAAATCCTCCTCCCTAAATACCCCATCTTTTTGCTCTACATCTCTCCCGTTCCTCTCCCTTATTACTATTAATGGATCATCACCTACATATTGAGGAACACCTCTATGTATTTCATAACCACTGATCTCGACACCCTCTATCTCACCCCTCAGGCCAACTGCTCTTGACAATGATACTATCTTATCAGCGCCATAGATTGTATTAACATTAATGAGACCAAGCCCATCATAATTACCAGGAGTACCAGCCTCAAGCCCATATGGATCACTCAGTACCTTGCCCATGGCCTGAAAACCACCACATATACCTAAAATAACGGCTGAACCCTTGAACTTCATCAATGCCTTGTCCAAGCCAACCCTCCTCATCCACTCAAGGCTCGCAACCACATTCTTAGAGCCAGGTAATATAATGAGGTGAGGCTCACCTAATTCCCTAGGGCTTCTAACAATCCTGACAGTGACGTCATCCTCAAGAATTAATGAGTAAATATCATTGAAATTTGAAACGTATGGATAGGCAATCAACGCAATATCCAGTGGCCCGTTACCAATCGGTCTTAGATCCATGGAGTCCTCAGGCCATAACCATAAATCATCAACATAAGGCAAAACCCCAAGGACGGGCTTACCCGTCTTCTTCTCAAGCCACTTTATAGCTGTACCCAGTAATTTCTCATCCCCCCTGAACTTATTAATGATAAAGCCCTTAACCAGTTTCCTCCACCTTGGTGGTAATGAACTCATTAAGCCAAGGCCTTGAATGAATGAACCACCCCTATCAATGTCTAGGACAACAAATACGTTGGCCCTAAGCCACTCGGCAGGTCTGAAATTGGCTATATCCCTACTAACCAGGTTAGGTTCATAGGCTGATCCAGCACCCTCACCAATCACTAGGTCAAAATCCTCGGTCAACTTACGTATACTCGCCTTAACAGCGTTAATTGCGAGACGTCGAATCGCACCATTATTGAGGTACTCATTAAAGAGCAATTGAGCCCTTGATTTACCAAGTATTATATACTCTGCCTTGGTACTCGACATGGGTTTTATTAGGACTGGGTTATGGTAAATACTGGGTTTTACACCAGCCACATAGGCCTGCATGGCCTGAGCCAGCGCTATTTCACCGCCTTCAATGGATGGGTAGCTATTGAGCGACATGTTCTGGGCTTTAAATGGTGATACGTGAAAACCCCTGGTGCTGAGAATCCTTAATAATGCACTAACTATCACTGTCTTTCCTGAATCACTCATTGTGGATACTATGAATACATTCACTGAGAGACTAATAATGTAGGGTAAAATAATCCTTACCATCTAATCGATCTTCCTTGCAATGCTCATTGGTGCAATTCTAATTAAACCCATTAAGGTTTTCATCAAAGCTATTGCCAGCACTGCAATATACGTGGGAAATAACGAAAAACCAAAGGAATTAAGAGAAAAGAAAGATATGCATGATAATATTTAAAGACGATTCACCCCAACCCTAAAAGGTGAGGCTTTAAGTGCGTCGAAGTGAGACTAAGGCGTAGAATATTGGGTCATCATGTAACGATTAACGGTGTGAAACCATTAAGCCCCATCAGGGACTAACACCCAAGACCCTAAGGTAGAAACTCAATCTCTTGAAGGGCGGGGAGGAGGTTATCTATGAAGAGGAGAAAATTTAAGTACCTTCATGAAATTATTAATAGTGATATTGATATGACTGAGTGGACAACCATGAGGAATTATAAACTGTGGATTGGTATGGCGCTTATGGGATTATCAATATATCTAATAATTAAGTTATACGATAGCTTGTTCCTAAGCCTTAAAGTACCTATAGTGGCTGTTGGCCCTGATGGCGCATTAAAGGTAATCGGGTCGATACAACCATTCACAAGCCCTGTATTGGCGTATGATATAATAATGAGCATTATATTAACGGCTATATTATCATCCATAGCCTCAATACTTATTTACTCCTCACTAGTATTAAACAGTAAATATAGGGATAATGTGAGGTATCGAGGTAATTTAATGGTGAATATCGATAATCACGACAATAGTATCGATGCCATAAGCGGTATTGCACTATCAAGTTTAGAAAGAAAGGCCTTGCAATCAATACGTAAGAGGGGTGGTATGATGACCCAGGCGGAATTAGGGCGTGAGTTAGGGCTAAGTAAGTATCAAGTGTCAAGACTTGTGAAGAGACTTGAGGCTAAGGGAATTATTGAAAGAAGGAGGGCTGGTGTTACTAATGTTTTGATTTTACATAATGGTCTTAACACCCTGGACAAGCTCAGTAAGAATAAGGACTAAGTTATCCCTATTACCCTGGGCATTGATTAGTGCCTCCAAACCCTTCTTAGTAAGGTAAACCCCTGAGTATGGCTCCCACCTAATCAGACCTAGGTTCTTCAGTTCATTTAAGTAACGTATTAACCTATCGTAGGGCACACCAACCATCAAGGCAAGCCTACTTAACCTATCGCAATTACCCATCTTATCGAGGGACAGTATTATATCCGAGTATATCTCAACCCTAGTCCTTGGTCTCTTCCTATACATCAAGAAAGTTAGCTCTGCAACAGTCTTTAACCATATCGTAAAGGCGCACAGGCAACTAAACGGCAACCTTATTGCAACCTTTAGTAAAATGCGATAATGATTTTGAATGATTTTGATGGTTGTGGAGAGATTTTACGAATGCTTCTCAGTTGATGCATGAATTATTGGTATTACTACACACTTACCATTACCAGTGATGGCAACATTATTCACTGCGCCAAAATCGATACTAACATCATAGTTAGTACCATTAACGACTATAGGACTTGGTTCAAGGGGTATTTCGAACTTACCACTCGGTAACGTGCAGTTATAGACCTGCCCGTTAACGTATGCTTGGACGCTAGTAACGTATAATCGTATTATGTTGTACGTACCATTAGTCAACGAACACTGAGCAACGAGTTGACTAGTATTAACTAGCTGCACCAGATCAAAGGTTGTTTGCGTTAGGCTACAGGTTACCCAAGTATCGTTGCCACCACCCTCCTTATGAAAGGCAATTTCATTTATTGTTACATATAGGTGATCAACCTTAACGGGTTTATCAGATAAATAGACGTATACCTGGCTTATTGGGTTAGTAGTTCCGCTAAGTATTATGCCTATGCCATGCCCACCAAGCATTAGATAGGCAACCACTCCTATTATTACTATTACAACCACTATAGCACCTATAACCCAACCCTTCACTTGAACCACCCAACTGCATCATGGCAATATTACTTAAAAAGTATGTTGAAGAAACCACCGCGAAATTTCCATGAAAAAGCCCCACTCATTATTTTTAAACCATTGAAACCAGGTGAGCTTTAACCCTAATGACTGAAAGAATTACATGGTTAAAGAGGGACTTAAGCACGCTAGAGTTACTGGCTCTTGGGTACTCGGACGTATCATCAACCTACTACTTCACGCTAGGCATAGTCGCACTTAATTCAGGACCCTTACTACCAATAACGATGCTCCTAGGATCCCTATCCCTATGGCTCGTTGGACTGGCATACGCGGAATTTGGAAGTTCAATACCAAGGACCGGCGGCGCCTATTATTACATCCACCGCGAACTGGGTAGTACCTGGGGCTTCATTGCAGGTTGGTTATTGAGCTTTGACCAAATACTAATGATTGCATATGGCGCCCTGGGCACGATTAATTACCTCAGCGTAATAATTCCCTCTGTCTCGCGATGGCCTATGGACTCTGTATTGTCAATCCTAGTCATAATAATGATAATGGTGATAAATATACTTGGGATAAAGACCTCCGCACGTTTTAACCTAACCCTACTGACAATTGATTTACTTGGAATAATGACATTATTGGTATTCGGTTATTACCTGGTAATTAGTCACGGGATTGTTATACCCAGGTTATCATTCAATTATGACTATTTAATTCATGGATTAACATACTCATTTAGGGGTTACACGGGTATTGATGTTATTGCGCAATCAACGGGGGAGGCCATGACTCCCTACATATCGGTACCAAGGGCGATAATTGGCGTCTCCGTATTATCAACAACTGTGGCATTGCTAATATCATTATTGACAATATTATCGGGCGCGTTAACGATAGTTTCCAGTAATGTTGGTGATCCCATAGGCGCCCTGGCAAGGTACTTGCTCCATAATACGTATTTGTCTACCTATATCTCAATATCAATAGCAATAGTGCTTCTAATATCTGTAAATGCTGGTATTGTGGACTTTTCAAGGAGCATCTACGTAATGAGCGAAGATGGCTTATTGCCAGGCAGGTTAAGTAGTGTCCATGGTAGGTATAGAACGCCCCATTTAGCAATAATAATTTCATCATTAATAGCAATGCTATTCGTGATACCAGGCAGTGTTGAGCTTATCGCGGACTCCTACGCAATAGCTTCGACTATAGTGTATTTAATGACCATGATCGCACTAATAATATTCAGAAATAAGGAGTCTCACCTAGTGCGTTACCTCAGGATGCCTAGCATAGTCATAAAACGGATAGAAATACCTATTGTGTCGATTATTGGTATCGCCATATACACATTCTCAATTGCTCTCATAATCCTAATTAAGTCGGTGTATGTGTTAGTGGTGCTGTCATGGTTATCCATAGGCATATTACTGTACCTACTTAATAGATCTTCTCGACGCACTTAACCACGAAGTCCGAGGCACCAACAATAAATAATTTATCGCCAGACTCAATCCTAAGCTCCTCATCACTAATTATCACATCCTCACCCCTTATAATCAGTGGTATTGCAACACCGCACCTCCTTGCCACATCCCTCACCTCCTGATTTATGTATGGCGACTCCGAACTAATCACGACGTAATATGCCTGCACCTTATCATCTGAATAGAGCAATTGTTTAAACGGTAACTTTAAGTAATGAGCAATCTTCGACAGTACAGCATCAACAATAGGTATTGCATAGACACCTAACTCAATGAACGCATCGAGGTACTTTTCCTTATTACCAACCAATGCTATTATTGTCGGCACACCCCTCGACTTAGCAATCCTGGCAACCTCTAGGTTGGATTCATCGTCCATGGATAGAACCACAACCTCGCTTTCATCAATCCCAGCATTCCTAAGAATGGATTCATTCCTTGAATTGCCAATATAGACATAGGCAGGGACACCCCTACCCAGTTTTGCCTCATTCTCATTACTTGCAATCATACTTACATCATAACCATTACTAACCAATAGCCTAGCAACTACAATGCTAATGTCATTTATCCCAACTACCAATGCCTTACGCACACGCATTAGGCAGTTCAGTATTTAAAAACCGATTTACCTAAGGTCCACCTGCCTACCATAACCCTCGAGAAACCTCCTCAGGTCACCCTCCCTAGGCAGGTTCTCCTCATCGCCCCTAACCATCACGACCATGGCAGCCGCAGCTGAAGCTCTTCTCATTGCTTTCTCCACATCATGACCCCTAAGTATTGATGCAAGGAAAACACCTGCATAGGCATCACCAGCGCCAATCGGATCCTTAACAGGGACCCTAAAGGCATCAACCTTAACAATCCTACCCTCCCAATATGCCACTGAGCCCTTAAGGCCAAGCTTAAGCACGGCTCTATTAATACCAAACTTTGAGCGTAATTCCCTAAACACATCATCAATGGCGGATATACCGAGCAGTAGATTAGCCTCGTCCTCATCGAGAAACACAATATCTGCAAAATTAAGGGCCTTAGACAATACATTAATTGCATCATCAACGTTAGCCCACAGCTTCCTCCTATAATTAACATCAAACGACGTAGTGACGCCCTTACTACGAGCAACCTCTAAACACTTAAACGCAGCTGACCTGGCAGTATCGCTAATGGCCATGGTTATACCCGTCGTGTGAAAAACCCTAGCGCCACTAACGTAGTCTGGGTCCACATCATCAGGGCCTAGAGCAGAGGCCGCAGAACCTCTCCTGTAATAGAGCACATCACTAACACCTGGTATTGGGTAATTTCTCTGAACGAAGTAAATACCCGTGGGCCTCTCGGGATCAAACTTAACGTGACTAACATCGACGCCCTCACCCCTAAGCCAATTATAAATGAACAAGCCAAACTCATCAGCACCAAGCCTCGTTATTAACCCGCAACTAACATCAAGTCTGACCAGGGCAACACAGACGTTAGCCTCGGTACCAGTTGCATGCTTCTCAAAGTAGGTAACGTGCCTAAGCGGTCCATCGGTCACGGCATTAAACTGAACCAGAGGCTCACCTAAAGCCACAACCTCAGGCATTAAAACCGCAACAACCATGCATTATTAAGGAATTACTCTAACATATTAAATGAAACTAAAACCTTAAAAACAACACAGTTAGGAAAGGATCGAGGGCCCGTAGTCTAGCCTGGTAGGATGCCCAGGGGCATGAAGCCCCGCCTAAGCCTGACGAGGACCATATCTAAGAACGCGGGAGATCCCGGGTTCAAGTCCCGGCGGGCCCACCAATTCTATCATTATTCTAATATTATTGTGAATTATTTAAAATAAGTCATTTTACTTAGATTTTAATTTTATTTATCTTTTACATGTGTAATGCTCTAAATTCAGA
Organism: Vulcanisaeta sp.; assembly: GCF_049966235.1. NCBI lineage: Archaea > Thermoproteati > Thermoproteota > Thermoprotei > Thermoproteales > Thermoproteaceae > Vulcanisaeta > Vulcanisaeta sp. The sequence continues at coordinate 49,750 of NZ_JBMFVA010000006.1, read as the reverse complement.
TCTATAAGATAAAATTTATAAATAATTAAATAAATAATAACTATGCGTTTTATTAGGGGTTTTCCGTCGACCATGATGGATGATTATCCGTTAAATGTTCATGCAATAATAAGGCATGCTGCTTTATACTTTGGTGAGAATGAGGTTGTGTCTAGGGACGTTGATGGTAATATTGTTAGGTTAACGTATCGTAATGTTTATGATAGAGTTCAGAGGATGTCTTATGTACTTGAAAATGAGCTTAGTATAGGGCCTGGTGATAGGGTTGGTGCCCTTGGTGTTAATACTCATAGGTATTATGAGTTATACTATGCCGTATCAGGAATTGGTGCAGTTTTCGTTGAGATGAATTTTAGGTTATCACCTGTTGAAATAGTGCATGTTGCCAATCACTCAAGGGTTAAGGTGCTCTTTATAGATGCTCCACTACTGGCTCAATTTAAGGGTATTATTCCACAGTTTGGGCATATTGAGAAAGTAGTAGTAATGGGTAAAACTAATGGGTCCTTTGAACTAGGTGAATTAAGGGTTTATGACTATGAGGACTTAATAAGGAGTGGTGATAAGTACGATTTCCCGTTTATTGATGAAAGATCTGCATGCTGTGCATGCTACACATCAGGTACTACGGGTATGCCGAAGGGTGTTTATTATTCCCATAGATCCTTCGTGTTACATACCATGGCTATTCACCAGGTATTTTCCATGAGCCCAAGTGACTCATTGTTACAACTTGTTCCGTTATATCACGTCAATGGTTGGGGCATGCCCTTTGCGGCTACAATGGTTGGTGCAAAACTGGTCTTTCCTGGCATATGGAGCACCAATGATCCTAAACCCATTATTGATTTAATGATTAACGAGAAGATCACGCGATCAAACGGTGTCCCCAGCGTATGGATATCAATCCTTAATTACTTAAGAACTATGGATCCTAAACCGCATTTTAATATGAAGGTCGTGAGCGGCGGCTCAGAGCCACCAGTGGCTATGATGCGTGGCTTAAGTGAATTTGGTATTGAGGTTATACATGCGTATGGATCCACAGAGACCTCTCCGCTTACCCATATCTACGTGATTAAGCCTAAGGTACTTAGTAAAATGAGGAATGATGAGTATTGGTCACATAGGGCTAAGCAGGGCTTGCCCATATTTCCCATGGAGCATAAGGTTATTAATGAATACGGACATGATGTTCCTTGGGATGGAAAGACACCTGGCGAGTTACTTGAGAGGGGTCCCTGGGCCATTAGAGAATACTTTAACGATAAGAGGACGTTTGATTCATTCTATGGAGAGGGATTTAATATTTGGTGGAAAAGTGGTAATGCAGTTGTTATTGATGAGGATGGGTATATGAAGATCGTAGATAGGCTCAAGGATTTAATAAAAAGCGGTGGTGAATGGGTATCAAGTGTTGATATGGAGAATTACCTAATGGCGCACCCAGTAGTTTATGAGGCTACAGTAATTGGAGTACCGCATCCAAGGTGGGGTGAGAGACCATTGGCTTTCGTGGTCTTAAAACCTGAGTATAAGGATAAGAATAAGGATGCCTTAAGGAAGGAGTTGCTAGATCACTTGTCAAGTAGGTTTGTAAAATGGCAGCTGCCAGAGATATTATTTGTTGAGTCAATACCAAAGACGAGCACTGGAAAATTCGATAAGAAAGTGCTTAGAGAACAATATAAAGATTACTTTGGTAAGGAAAAAGAATAGTTAGATATAGTGATTTTAATATAATGACTATATATTCATTGCAAATTGCGAATAACAAATAATGACATACTAGGAATTAAGTAATCTTTTAATAGGTCGTTAACTCATGGTAATTGTTTATGGTTATACCTATTACTGCTTTGAGGATTTTGAAAAGGCTTCGTAGGATTGCCCGAAGCGTTATATTTTACTCATTAATTTTGTTCTTGGCTATTTTATTCATTGGCGCCCTTATTATGTATTTGATTGAGTATAGTAAGAACCCTGGATTTAACAATTATTTTAATGCTGTTTGGTTCGTGATGGAGACTATAACAACCGTTGGTTATGGCGACATTGTACCTAACACATTCCTTGGTAAGGTGGTTGACATGATTATTATGCCCGTGGGTATTGCCGTAATAAGCCTACTGACAGCCTCAATAGCCACTGAATTAACTAATGTTGCGATAATGAGGAGCATGGGCCAACACACAACCTCAAAGGGTAAGCATATTATTGTGATTGGTGATGTTGATAGAGCCTTAAGGGTTATTAATGTCATTATCGACTTAATGAATAGAAAGGGTAAGGTCGTTGATATTCTTTACCTGAATAATGGTGATAAGCCGTCGTCATTACCTGCCGATGTTGAGTTCATTCACGGGGATCCATTCAATACTAATGACTTGTTAAGGGCTGGTGTTGATAAGGCCTCTACGGTAGTGATACTTCCATTTAATGACCCTGATACTAAGACAGCCGATGCGAAGGTTATATTATTAATCATGAGTGTTAGGAAGTTGAATACTGACGCTTATGTGATTGCTGAGGTTCTTAATGAAGTTAATAGGGATTATGTATTAAGGGCCGGTGCTAATTCTGTGATTTCCCTGGGCTCCTTCACGACCATTATGATAGCTAATGAAGTCTTTGATCGTGGTTTATCATCAGTACTAATGAACATAATTAATAAGGGTAACCTGGGCCTAATTAAGGCCGATGAGTATGTTGGATCACGCTTCATAGATGTCATGCAAATGATTAAGTCGAAGTTAAATTATTTAGTCATTGGTGTAGTTAGGGGTAATGAGGTTATTCTTAATCCAGGTAATGATTTCGTAATTCAATCAAGCGATTCACTACTAATCATTAAGTGATTAATTAGCACCCTCAAAATACCGTTAAGCGTGTATTCACTTGGTATTAATGCATTTATGCCATCGTTCTTCATTCGATTTGCCGTAACCCTGCCAATGGCTACTGCAGTCTTGCCCTTAAGCACGTTCTTAGTGCAATCCTTCATTGCTTCATAAGTCATGGAGCTCATGAAGACCACGTAGTCGACGTAATTAATAAGCCTACATGCAATATCAACACTGATTGGATCGGGTGTTAAGTCATAAATACCATATTCAACTGCGTCATAACCAATTCGCTGAAGCTCATTTTTCACATAGTCATTGCCCCTTAATGACCTCAGTATCACCACCTTTCCTCGTGGTAATTTCTTCATTATTTCAATAATGCCATAGCTTGAGAATTCACTGGGCATCTCGCACTTGACACCCAACTTCTCCACCTCATTGCATGTTTGTGGTCCCACGCCAATGACCCTTACGCTACCACCCAACTTCCCTAAGGCGTTCCCTAGGTACTTTACCACTGTCGTGCTCATTATGATTATATAATTAGCATCCTCAAGGGATATCTTATTAATCACATCCTCATTAGGCGTGATTTTAATGACAGGTATTTGTATAATATCAACGCCATTTATCGAAATTGGCCTTATCTTTCCTGACGCCCTAAGAATCAGGACTTTAACCATTCGCCAACACCAAGTTCCTGTGATAAAGCCTTAGCCGTTGTCTCAATAGCATCCTTACTGCTCATACTTGGTTTCCAACCAACTTCCCTCACTATCTTATCTATGGATAATAACATTCGTTTAACATCTCCCGGCCATCCTCTGCCATCTGGTGTCGCTGGTCTGTACGTAATCCTCGGATTAAAACCTGATACTTTAACAATAATATTGACTATCTCCCTAACGTTTATTAAATCCCAATTACCCACATTATACACATAAACACCGCTATTCTTCACAGCATATTCCCAAGCCATTAATGTGGCGTTTATCGTATCAGTTATGTATAGGTATGACTTCTCCTGAGTTCCATCACCAAGAACCTCAAGCTCCTCTGGGTTCTTCCTAAGCTTCATTAGTAAGTCATAAATCACACCATGCCTGAGCCTAGGCCCAACAATATTCGCATACCTAAGAGCCACGCAATTCATTCCATAAAGCCTAGCGTAGGTTCCGCACATTACCTCACCAGCTGCCTTAGCAGCTCCGTAGATACTAATGGGTTGTATTGGGTGATCCTCAGGTGTTGGTATGACCCTAGCGTCACCATACACCGTACTAGATGATGCATAGACAATATTCTTAATGCCATATTTACGGGAAAGTTCAAGTACGTTAAATGTAACCAATATGTTCTCATCAAAGTGCGTCCTTGGTTCAGTTACCGATATCCTAACCTCGGGGTTCGCAGCAAGGTGAAATACAGTATCAACGTTTTGGAAAGCCTCGGGATCACTAGGGTTCTTTAGGTCATCCTTAACAAATCTTATCCTGTCTATTACATCACTAAGCCTTCCTAGGTCTCCAGAGCTTAGATTGTCAATCACAATCACATCAAACCCAGACTCTACAAGTTTTTCCGTTAGGAATGAACCAATAAAACCAGCACCACCAGTTATTAAAACCCTCATTACTAATCACCTCATTAATGCTAAACCAACTAAGCCAATTATTAAACCGAGTAAAAGCCCCGTATTACCTAGAAATATTTGAATCAAGAGTAGGATAAGTAGCACAACTCTCATTGATCTACCTATTTCATGAGACTTATCCTGAAACGTGCTGGTTATTAAGTACATCATTATTAATACTAGGATTATTGATATCGTACCCAATAACCCAATAAAACCCTGCTGAAGGGTCTCATTGATTTGCGCTGATATGTAGATTGAGGGTAACGAGGACATTATTGACTCTATGAAGCTGGTGTTCTCATAATACTCAAATTGAAAATAAATAAGTATACTGGCATTAGCTAAGTATAGCAACAGGCTTATGCTAAGGAGTACATGCCAAGCCCTAACTCCCTGTGCCTTACTCATTAATGAATAATCACTACCTTTAGGTTATAAATATTGCAATAATAATCCCAGCAAGCATACTTATGAAGTGACCTAACCTATTAATCCCAAAACCATCTATCACAAGCACAGGTGGTAGTGGTATCAATAACCATATTGATTCATAAATCGTATATAGTATTATTAAGAAGTTAAACACGTGTACTGGTTTACCGGGCTTCTTTACTACATTTATTAATGAAGCCATTAAGACAACTCCTAATAATCCCATGGTCATTGCGGATAATCCATACGTTACTATAATCCTGTTATACATTAGGGATAGAAATACAGTAGATACCCCAATACCAACTATGCCAGTTAAAATACCCGCTAGTAAGTAATACCTAAGTCTAATCTCCAGTACTGCGACTGCCGTTGCAAGAATGAATGTGGGTAATGTACCAACTAAATCCGTGGCGCTATCGGGTAATAATGAAACAAATAAGTAAATAATAATGTAAAGAAATCCCCTAGCTATGTTTTGCTTCATTTCGATAAGTGCCTTATTTAAGATTAATTCGGGTCTTATTAAAAATACAGAGGCATAACTAATTAACACTATTAATGTTATTACGAATACGTAGGAGTAACCAATACCTAATCCCCTATGCAACTTGGCAAGCACATAGATAAATACTAGGGATAATATGAATTCAGGGATTAAGGCATAATAGCTAGGCGTTAATAGGGCTATTACCGTACTTATTGCCACTATGATGAGCACGGTAGGGTAATAAAGCACTAATGCCGATGCCCTAACTCTCATAAATCTTCCTAATTTCATGAAAATATTAAGCTTTAATATGTATTACATTAACGTGACACTTGGCATTAATGTGAAAATAATAATCGTGCTTCATGGATCACAGGATAGCGATTACGTAAGTAGTGTAAGGTACTTTGCGAGTAGGGTTGGTGTTAATTACGCGTTTATTTCATACACCAAACCACTAGTAAGTGATACTATTGGTGATTTATATATGCCGTTATTTGTTGGATACGGTAAGGATTATGAAAAGGCTGTGCTTATGACGGGTTTTAGGACACCACCACTACTGAGATGGCCAAGAATTAAGGAATTTTTACTAAGTATGGGGCCTGGCTTATACGTATTTCATGGGGATACAAATCCCAGGTTTATAAATGACGTTGGTAAATTAGGCTTGCATGACGTTGCGTTTCTTAAGATTAAACAAACATTAGAGGAGTACGTAAGTAATCATTGCCCAGATAGGGTAATACCTGTGGTTTTAACTCGTGGCGTAATTTACAAAGAGATAGTAAATACTGTGAACTCGTCATGTTCAAAAACAGAGGTGCTAAATCCATTGTTTGAGCTCGACTCATTCATAAATTACTTTAAGGATGTATTGCCTTGGTTGATAAAGAATACAAGGCCTATAGGGTAATTATGATAATTGAACTATTAATACTATATTACGTGACTATTCTAATAGCATCAGTAATATTAGATTTGATACTTGGTGAACCTAAGGGTATTTTCATAAACATTCATCCTGTTGTTCTTTGTGGGAAGATAGCATATAAATTATTTAAACCAGGTGGTAAACATTACGGTGTATTCCTGTGGTTCGCTTCCGTAGTTCCAATAGCAATTATTTATTACTTAATACCACGTGTTCTAATCGTAATTAATATCGTGATAGGCATTATCGTTTATGCATATTTTTTGAAGTTAACATTTTCTATAAAGCTAATGAGAGACTACGCTAAGAAAATAATGAGGAGTATTGAGTCGGGGGATTTAAATAATGCACGTACTTTCACACAAGAAATCGTTAGAAGGAATGTTTGGGAGCTAGATGCTGCCCATTTAATGTCGGCTGTGATTGAAAGTTTAGCTGAATCCCTTGTTGATGGTCTTCTTTCGCCCTTATTTTACTTCGCATTGTTTGGATTGCCAGGAGCCTTACTCCAAAGATTATCCAATACCATGGATTCCATGGTCGGTTATAGAGGGTGGCCCTACGAGGATGTTGGTTGGTTTTCCGCCAAGATTGACACAATATTGAATTACATACCCGCAAGACTATCATCTATAGTAATATTAGTAGCATCTGCATTGATAGGGTTGGACTGGAGGAATAGCATTAGGATTGCGGTTCGTGAACATGATAATGTAAGAAGTATTAATTCTGGTTGGCCTATGGCATCCTTCGCTGGGGCATTGGGAACTATGCTTGAGAAGGTCGGTGCATATAGGATTAATAGTAATATGCCTGGTCCTGATATAATTAGGTTGAAATCAGCTCTTAGGTTATTTGATGTCTCGGTTATTATAGTATTAGTAATTATCTTAATATTCTTGATTGTTAGAGTACTCCTTGTATCATTATTTATTTAATGAGGAAAATCCACACTAACTATCGATTTTATACCTTATACTAAGTGAATAATTTGTTTATTACCTGTATGTAATTAATGGTCTTTATTTTTTACGGTAGATTATCTAATGGTTCATATATAATATTTAGGAATAACCTTTTTATACTAGACTAAGATGCATATTTTGGTAGATTACTATGGCTTCCATAACCACATCAAGTGGAGAGGCGACACCGGCTGAAATCGAGAGGCAACTAACCGAAAGACAACTCCAGGTTCTTCAATACCTACTTAAAAAGGCTGTCCCGCTTAAGGTGTACACGGTATATGCGGATCAGGATGAGCTGGCCAGGGAACTGGGGATGACTAGGCAGGCACTTAGTGTTCACCTTAAGAAGCTTAAGGACTTTGGGTTAATAAGGACCGGCCGTGAATTCGTTGATGTAACGGATAAGGCGCTTAGGGTATTAAGAATGAGTTCTAATGAGGCGATAATACTCGTTAAGGTGCAGCCTAGGTATAGAACGATAATTTACGAGAAGATTAAAGAGCTACCCATTGAGAAGGCCTATAGGGTGTCTGGTGATTATGATGTAATACTAATAACAAGGGAGGTTAATGTAAATGATATATTGCGTGTATTAAGCATGATGGAGGGTATTGAGGATACAAAGACCTTCATATCCCTAGAGACACTTAGGGAGTGAGTGCCACCTTCAATTAATCCTTTAATCAAAATACTACGATATAATTTTACTATTACCACGCTGGAAGGTTTATTAACTATATAGGGATTATGCATTCACGTAAGAGCCATGGAGGCTGCAAATCCTGAAACTAGGATAGACGCGTACATAAGGAATGTGGCTAATGCACTTGATCAAATAGAGAGGGAGGGTGTTAAGAATGATATAGTTGAGATAGCAAGGGCATATCTAAAGGATTCGATATATTACCTGTCAAGGGGTGATCAATTCAATGCATTAGCAACGATTGCATACGCCGAGGGCCTACTCGACGCATTAAGGCTACTTGGAATTGCCCACTTTAACTGGAGTAAGACGGATGACTTAATCAGGAGGGCTCAGAATAAGGTGTTTGTTGCTGGTACATTTGAAATAATTCATCCAGGGCACATAGCCTACCTAAGGCATGCTTGGACTCTTGGCCGAGTCGTTGCAGTGATTGCCCGTGACTCAACGGTTAGAAGAATTAAGAATAGGGACGTTATCATACCCGAGAAACAGAGACTGGAGGTTGTTAGTAATATTGTTTATGTTCATAAGGCTAGACTTGGCTATGAGGATGACATGTTCAGGGTAGTTGAGGAGGAAAGACCAAACATAATATTACTTGGTCCTAATCAACCATTTAATGAGAATTCGTTAAGAGAGGAATTGATGAAGAGGGAATTGGGCAATATCGAGGTCGTTAGATTTAATGACTATGTTGATTGCCCACTATGTAGCACTACAAGGATACTTAAGGCTATAAGTAATAGATTCAATCAAGGTTAAGTTAAGAGGTATATTTACACAATTCAATGAATTCCCAGATAGGCATAATTCTATTTAGGATCCTATCGTTAAGTATACCAATTTAAGTAACTATGGTATGAGCCCTCTCGTTACTTGCGCGAATTCGTATTGATTAAACGTAAATGAATAACTCAGGAGGGTCATATTTATGTTCATGAACATATTACTAAATCCTATCTGATGTTCAGGATATGCATATATTGATATGTTAGTCGGAATACCATTACTTAAAATACATAGTTCTGTCACATTAATTATTAATGGTAATTCCTGTACTCCACCCTGAGTTGGTGTTATTGTGATTGTGGCCGTAAAACAATAAGTGGTTTTACTATTCCACATACCAGTACCTATGTACTTACTTTCGTTAAGCACTGTTGTTACATACCTGGTTACGTTCATGTAAGGAGCGCAATGAGTTATTGTTTGTTGACCTAGGAAATTGAGCTCCATGGCGTAGCAAAGCTCATCATCATACCTCCAGAAAGCAAGGTCGAAATTATTGCCCGTCTTTACAAGGTGTCCAAATGATAATGTGCCATTTATTACGGTTGCATCATTTATTGGCGTTCTGGATATCGTAATGACACCCATTAATTGCCCTGACTGAAATGGAATACCCGAAATACCTGGTAGCTCATTATTTATAATAAATGCGGGACTTACTACTATATTGTAGGTTAACGATACATTTCTCGATAATAACTCCCTAGTACTTAAAATGGCTGATTCAGGACTACTTCTCATTGATAACGCAAGATACGTAGTTGCGCCTATGATTACTACCGCCGCAATCATAACTGCAATTAATAACGTGGTTTTCATCATATCATTAATGTTGCTTAATTTATTAAAGGTTTTGATTTAATATCTCCTTGCGATTCTCAACCAGTAGTTCGCCTGCTTATCACTACATGCTAAATCCCTTAAGCCATTAATATCCCTACTCGCATCCTTATCCAAAGGCACACCCAATGCATCAGCATCAAGTAATTGCTGAATCTTCATTCCGCAATCATTGTCACCACTCCAGGGAACCTCAACAACACCACCCCTGTCAAGCCACTTCCTAGCCTCATCCACTGTAGTAACCTTGGTAGTCATGGACCTAAGGAACTCCCATGCCGTACTCCTCAGATTATCATTTATTGTGTTCAATAATTCCCTTACCGTGTCAACGATACCATCACGTGGAGCAACATACTTCTCCAGTGTATCCCTCCTAGCCAGTACCACTTGCCTATTCTCGATATCCTTAGGCCCAATCTCTATCCTGAGCGGTACACCCATCATTTCCCAATAATTGTACTTCCAACCCGGCGTTCTATCAGTCCTATCATCTATCTTAACCCTAATGCCCACATTACTGAGTTCCTCCTGTATGGACCTGGTCTCCCTTAGGATTATTTCCTCTGTTCCCTTGTACATTATGGGAATTATAATAACCTGTATAGGCGCTACGTTTGGCGGTAGTACAAGACCCTTATCATCACCGTGCATAGCAATCATAGCTGCAATAACTCTCTCGGAAATCCCATAACTCGTGGTGTGGACATAGTCCCAATCACCATTTGGCGTTAGATATTTAACATCAAAGACCTTAGAGAAGTTCGTGCCCAAATAATGAACAGTGCCTATTTGCATTGTCTTTCCATCAGGCATCACGGTATCAAATGCCATGGTATAAACAGCACCCGCGAATTTATCCCACTCAGGCCTTTGATTAATTAGGTATGGTATACCGAGGTAATCAAATATCTTCTTATAGATCTCCACGGCTTCCCTAACCTGTCTTTCTGCATCCTCCCTGTCTGCATGTGCTGTGTGAGCCTCCTTAAACATCGATATCTCCCTAAGCCTAATCATGGGTCTAGTGGCCTTCGTCTCAGCCCTGAACACACTTACTATTTGGTAAACCCTGAAGGGCAGGTCTGTGTGGTCCTTAATCCATAGTTTAAACATGGGCATCATTGCCGTCTCACTTGTCGGTCTTAACACGAGTCTCTCCTCATTAGCACCACCTTTACTGACCCAGAAGACCTCGCTTTCAAAGCCCCTAATGTGTTCGCTCTCCTTTGCGAGAAATTCATAAGGTATGAATACAGGGAATAATACCTCCTGATGCCCTGTCTCATCGTGTAGGAATCTAACGTAAGTCTCTACCAATCTCCTGATCTTCATGCCATATGGTCTCCAAACATACGCGCCCTTTACTGGGTATCTATAATCATAAAGTTCTGTCTCCATTATGACCCAGTTAAACCAGTCAGTAAAGTCCTTCCACTTCTCTCTAGGTCTCTTCTCTCCAGGCTTGATGAGTTGTAGCTTGGCAATAAAGATCCCCCGTTGCTGTTTAAGTAAGGTCTTAAAAACATTGTGTTCTTGAGAATGCTGCATAATATTTAACTATTTAAACTAATACGTGATAAAGCCCTAATGACATTTAGATTAAAGATTGAGGTACTAAGTAATTGCATTGGCTGTGGAATATGCTGGACCATATGCCCCAAGGGCGTTTTGACCGGTAAGTTAAGAGAAAGAGCCTCTGTACTAAATGAGTCATTATGTTCAGGATGCTTTTCCTGCCAAAATAATTGCCCATACTCAGCAATTAAGGTAATACCAATCCAATCCTAACTCAATATCATAGGTAGACCTGTTGATTTTACGAAATTTATATACTCATTATCATTAATAAGACGTAAGAACGCCTCTGTTAAATCCCTACTCGTGACGATGTAATCTCCAATATACTTAATGATGTAATCCACGGTTCTAGGTAGGTAATCATTACCCAGTTTTCCGCTTGATATGAGAGCTAGTAGGTCAATGGGTGTTGGTATTAAGGGGCCCAGTAATATTATGTCAGCTGAATTAGGTAAGTTCTCTATAAATTGAACATAATTGTCAAACACGATAACGGACTGTTGGTGAAGAACCGAGGAACTAACCCTAACTAAATTTCTAGATAATCTTAGCCATTCATCATAGTTAATTTTATCACTAAGCCTATACTTAATTATTAATCTAGCAATATCAATACTGATATTCATAGTTCTTTTAAGTCTGTCGATATTTTCATAGCAATGAATTACTGCTGATGGTTCAAAGACCATTATTACCCTTAGGAAGTCAGATACCCAACCCCAAAGTCTAACAAATGAATCACCGAACTCCATAAGAAGTCTAACTGCATCGTTAGGGTTCATTATAGCTAATCTACAATATTCCTGGGGTAGTGGTAATGATAAGCGTCTAAAGCGTTTAATAACTATTGGGAGTATGCTTTTAAGCATGGGGATTGATGCCTCAATACTGGGGGCAAAGATCATCAAACCCATTATTAATACTATTAACACTCATTGCTATATAAGGAATTATCATTCAGGAATACCCGAGTTCCTCATCATTACTACCTCAGAGGCCTGTTTCTTCATCAACCAGGTTTGTTTATATTAATGCATTAATTAAGTTATTTTTGATGAGCAATTACGAGACCTTTATTAAGATATGTGAACGCATTAATTGCCCAAGGAGTTACGTAGGTTCAGTACTAAGTGAATTATCGAGACTAGGTGTGACGGAGGTCCTTAGTGATGGTACTGTTGAGTTCATGGGCTTTAGGCTATTGGGTAAGGGCCAGAATAGCCTTGTGTTTAAGTGCCGTGTTGGTAATGATTACTACGCCTGTAAGATTAGGCGTTTTGATTCATCAAGGCCAAATCTACTGAATGAGGGTAATTACCTAAGACTTGCTAATTCCATAGGTGTTGGACCAAGGTTAATTGGGTATGCAAGTAATGTATTAATCATGGAATTGATAAATGGTGCACCAATACAGAAGTACGTAATTATAGCAGATCCAATGGAGTTGAAGGAAGTTCTTAAGGATCTTCTTTGGCAATGCCGTAGGCTGGACTCCATAGGACTAGCGCATAATGAGCTAAGTAGGCCCCAGGACCACATAGTCATTAGTGGCGGTAAGGCCTTCATAATTGACTTCGAAAGTGCCAGTCTGAATAGTAGGGTTAGTAATGTTGCTCAATTACTAAATGCATTAATAATGGGTAGGGGCTTTGTTCAGGATCGTATACGGTCAGTTACGGGCATAAGCATTAATTTCTATGAATTACGTGAAACAATTAGGAGGTATAAATCCACGAGAAGTGATGCTGACTTCATTCAATTACTCAGGTTACTTAGTCTTAAGTAACTCTTGGGATAAATTCCATAGCTTGTCGCCAAGATGATGTATTACTTTAATGACCTTACCCTTCGTAGTACTCTTCATTTCATCCGAGGTCATTAGTGATATTCCAATGCCTACATATCTGCCCTTGAGATCCTTAATCATTAGTAAATCACCAATGCCGAACTCACCACTTATATCCTTTATTCCTGGTCTCATTACATCAGCTCCATTAACTATGTGTGGTACTGCGCCATCATCAACGGTTATTGTTGGGTAATTAGGTATATACGTTGGATTAAGGTAGAAGTATGTTAATAATGGGATTACGTACTCCCTCTGGCCTGAGTCTATTTTCACTGTTAACTTTGCCACTAGGGGTTTATCATCTATTAAATATACTGTGGTTGTTTCATTTAATTCGTAAACCTCGACCTTCTTAGCATTTCTGAAAATTGGCCCCAACTCACCAACTGCATTGCTCAATTCCTTAATATCCTTATTACTAAGAAAGTACCTCTTAACCACAGTAATTATTTGCAAGGCTCATTAATAAGTATTTAGTACGTAACTCAATATTTAATAGCAAGTATTTAACATAAGTAATGTGTCTTCAGAAATAATAACAAGGGCTGAGTTCGAAAGGATCGTGCTTAAGGTTGGTAAGGTCATACATGCAGAGAAGGTTCAGGGTTCAAGGAAGTTGTTGAGACTTATTGTGGATGTTGGCGATGAAAGGAGACAAATAATTACGGGCCTTGCTGAGTTCTATAAACCCGAGGATTTAATTAATAAGTACGTCGTAGTAATAACGAATTTAGAGAGTAGGAAGATCTTTGGTTATGAGAGTCAGGGAATGATACTAGCATCATGTGATGAGAAGAATCCAACAATAATAACAATCGATAAGCCACAGGATGAACAAATAGGCAAGAGAGTTTGCTAGAGGTGTATTGTTTAAAATTCCTAGGCTAAAATCGATAACGGTGAATATAGAGTATTACATGCTAGATAATGGACTTAGGCTATTGATAAATAGGATTGAATTACCAACAATAGGCATAGCTATTGGTGTTGGCATAGGTTCGATTTACGAAAATGAACATTTACGTGGCATAAGCCACTTTGCTGAACACATTATTTACAGGGCGTACCCAAACATTGACCTGGAGATAGAGGGGTTAGGCGGCGTTTCAGATGCATATACTGAACGAACACTCACAATATACCTATTCGAGGTAATACCAAGTGAGTTAAGGAATTTACTAAGGCTTATTTATAAAATGTTTAGTAATAGGAAGGTAAATAGTGAGGACTTCGAGAGGGAAAGACAAGTCATACTCTCGGAGATAAAAATGAGGAATGATGACCCAGGTACATTAATATACGATCTAGGACCCAGGGCATTGTTTGGAGATAGTGATTATGGGTATCCCATCATTGGTTCTGAGGAGAGTATTTCATCAATGACAACTAAGGACCTTGAGGATTTCCTGGGATCATACTATACACCGGATAATATGGTAATAAGCATTGTTGGCTCCATAAACATGCCAACCAATGAAATAATGGAACTATTCAATAAGTGGGATGGTAAATCAAGCCGTAAGAAAGTCCCAACAATGGGTAAGGGAGGACCCATAACTATTAGGAAGCCCATCGAATCGGCTTACTTATCATACTCCTGGCAATATAATGTAGTTAATGAGGACCCGTCCCTACTCTCAATTAAATCATCATTACTGGAATTTCATTTAGTAAATGGACTCAGCTCATACTTAATGTCTAGGTTCAGGAATAAGGGCTTAACATACACAATTGATATGGATAGGGATTACTTACCAGGTACGTATTACTATCAATTAGTAATATCGGCAGTTAATGAGGGAAGTATTGACATTGTGAAAGAGGAATTAACCAATGCCTTATTAAATATTAATGATGTCTTCAGGGATGAACACTACTTAAATAAGCGTATGAACTACCTTAAATACCTAATAAGTGATTACTTACGTAGGCCAACCCAAATGGCGGAGTCCATGAGTTATATGGAATTAAAGCTGGGGAATCATGACATTGAGGGATTCAATAAGGGGCTTGAGGATCATTTCAGGGATTCATTGAGCAACTTAATGACTAATGGTGTATGGTCTGCAATAATACCTTTATAATATTAGTGTATTACAGTATACGTAAACTTTACGTACACATATTAATGCGCTAATTAATATTATTAGAGTATTATTATTGTATTCCCGATTTTTCCTTAATCTCCTTAAGTAATAGTGCCATGGCATCTCCTGCCTTACACCGTATAATTACGTCAGCAATATAATCAAGATCCGTGGATTCCATATTTATAATTATCACCTTACCACCCATCTCCTTAACGAATATTGGTATATAGGCGGCCGGATAAACAGATAATGAAGAACCAACTACCAAAACGGCATCGCTCATTAGGGCTAACTCCCTAGCCTTATCAAAATCCTTAACAGGCTCTCCAAATAATACGGTGTCAGGCTTAAGAATACCACCGCACTCATCGCAAAGCGGTGGTATTTGCCCACTATCTATCTTCCTAATAGCAACTTCCATTGGATAGGTGCGGCCACACGCAATGCATACGGCCCTCTTCATGGTGCCGTGAAGCTCTATCACATTCCTAGAACCAGCCACCTGATGAAGTCCATCAACATTTTGCGTAATAATGGCCTTTATAATCCCCATCCTCTCAAGCTCAGCCACCGCGTAATGCGCAGTGTTTGGTTTTGCCACAAATAACGTGCTCATCCTCATCCTGTAAAACAACCAAAAGTCCTTTGGATTTTGCAGGAAATAATCAATTGATGCGATCTCAGGATTATATTGTTTCCATAATCCCTGAGGGCCCCTAAAATCAGGTATTCCTGACTCGGTGGATATACCAGCGCCTGTGAAGACTATTGCATGCCTTGCATTAATTAATATGTCAGCGGCCTTTTTAATATCCTCAGTATTGCATTGATGCTCACTCATTATCAATCACTATTTAGTACATAACCTTACTCAATTATAAGTATTAATCTCAATAAACACCAGGTCAAGAGAGTACTTTTATATTGGATAAAGGTAGGTGTTTAGTGTGATGATCTGACGACGGTCTGACATAATTGATGAACGCGTTGGTTCTGAGTATTTAATGAAGATCGTGTATAATTTACCTTTGTTCTTTAGTTGTTCGGTTTAACTAAATGTCAATTAATCATTGTATAAATAAACCTAGACTTATTTAGGTTTTGTTTTTGCATGACCTAACTCATCATAGATTTTATCAAGATCATTTACGTTCCTGATCTCTATGGCATTTATTCCGTAATGATCCCTTAGGGATTCAAATGTTGGCTTATTATGGGCAATTACGTAATTAGCCGATGAGAAGGCGTATTTCTCCCAGTCCCTTATCGTTAGGCTTAGTAGGCTCATGGCGCCACCTGACCTAATTGATTCTGTAGAATACGCACTAACTATGTAGGGTACCCTAAGCCTTTGAGAAATGATCTTAGCTATTACTGACGCGATCCATTCATGCGCATGTACGAGATCTAGGTCCCTGGGTATTACATAGGGTATCCTGGATAGTATTTCAACGAGTAGGAAGTGCATGTATGCAATGACATCACTAAACCAACTATCTCTCACTGTATATATATGTACATTACCATCCATATAACTACCATCAAAATTAGCCGGGTGTACTAGGTATATTTCGTACTTATTAGACAATTGAGTGACTAAATCTCTTATTTGGAAGGCTAATGTTCCAATGACCCTATACGGTGGGTATTCTGTACTTATATGCAGTACCTTAACCACATTATTCAGCAGTAAATACTACTTAATTTAATTATTGCAGTTGATGTTAGATGGACCGAGTCGTTAATTGTATTTACGTAACCAAGCACCTTAAGTTTATCAACAATACTCCGAACCTCATCAATTCTCAAACCAACTATTCTCGCTAAATCCTCGAGTTTAACAGCTCTTTCCTTATCAATGGCAGCTAGGGAATGAAGGACCTGCATTATATTCCTTATCTTTGATTCATAACTAGCTTCCACAGAGTGTTGTTAATCAATTTCCTTATTAATAAATTTCTCTATCCTTAGTCCGTGAATTAAGGATTGAAAATATAAAAGTACTTATATAATTATTAGCTCGCAGTGAAAACGGTGTCTATAGAGCTAACAACGAATAAGGTGCTTTACGAACCTGACGAGGATATAATCATTAATATAATAGTAAGGGGATTAACTAGTAAGGAGGATGTAGAATTAACTGTAATTAAGGACTCGCAGGAAGTAATTAAGCGCATATTGCAGGCAATACCACCTGAGTCGGAAATTATGGATCACATAAAGATAAGTGTTGAGGGTACTTATGAAATAGGCGTTAAATGTTGTGGTTCCGAAAGCAAGGTTCCAATAATGGTGATGGAGAAGCCAGAAACACCCATTAGGTTCGTCTTGGTGTTTCATAATCATCAACCAATTCATAAATACCCAAACGGTATTTACCACGGTCCCTGGGCATTCCAACACACTTGGGCGCCGGAGTTTTACCCAATGTATAACGTGGGGCCCTACCTAGTACATGCAAGGTTTGCGAGTAAGTATAGGGTATCCATAACGTATAACCTAAGCCCAAGCCTACTATGGCAGTGGGATGACTTATTAAGTAATGGTACTTTCATTGAGAATAAGGATTTCATTGAGTATATTGGTACCTGGGACTCGAGAATAGCACTAATTAAGGAGGCCATTAATACATATTCTAAGTTGGCTAATGATGGTGTTATAGAGATCTTAACAAGCTTCCTTGCGCATCCAATAGCTGGTTACTTAATTGAGAGGTTTGATATTGATGATTTATTACGATGGGAATTGAGGAGAGGTAAGGAGGTTACTGAGAAGGTATTGGGTGTGAAGGCAGTTGGTATGTGGCTGCCTGAGCTGTATTTCTCTGAGAAGTTGAAAAACATATTGTGCGAGGAGGGTATTGAGTATACGGTGCTTGATGGTGTTTATCATCTAGGCGAGTCCATTAGGGATAAGAGCTCATTATATAGGATTTATAGGCATGATTGTCTAACAGTACTATTTAGGGATACCGCACTAAGTGACTTATTGAGTTTTCAATTGAATAAGGCTAGTAATGCTCAAGAGGCTGATGTCAATGCAAGAAGATTAATCATGGAATTAATGATGAGGATTAACTATGTAAAGGATGGAGTACTAACAATGGCATTAGATGGAGAGAACTGGATGATACTGCCAACACCAAATCCATATGCAGCACTACTTCTTGAAAGAATAATGATGTACCTATCACAGTCTAAGCTAGATGGTTATATAATGCCCGTTAGACCGTCAATTATTAAGGAATTCCATGACGAGATTAAGGAGATACCAACAACGTCATGGTTAGGCTCACCGACTAAGTGGATTAGTGAGAGGGCAGATATGCAGTCAAGGCTTTGGTCCATGGCTCAAGTCGCAATTGATAAATGGAAAGTATATGAGGAGGTTTTTGGTGATGATGAGGAATTAAGAATGTCCCTTGCAATGACATTAGATAGTGATTATTATTGGGCTGAGTTCATAAATATCAACCATATTGGCGAGTGGGCTTATTCCGTAATAAGTAGAGTCGAGAATGCGCTCAACGCCTTAGTAATAAGGTTTAGCCAAGGAAACAATCAAATAGAGATTATAATTAACAACAGGTGGATTAAGGATGCGAATTTAATAGTGGGTATTGAATTACCGGAAACGTATATGGAACATAATATTAAGGTCAAGGCCGGCTTCTCAGAATCAATAAGGATTAATGGTTTTAATAACATAAACCTATCATTATTAACACCAAAAACAAGAACACCAATAATGAAGGTAATTAAGATAACACGTAAGGCTATATGACCTCCTCCCCACCCTAAAGGGCGAGGCTTTAAGTTGTAACTTTAATAATCTCAGATCCATTAATTATGTATGCTACATCCATGCTAGAAATCCTGGTGATCACATAATCATGCACGTAATTAATATCCACACCCTCATAACCAACTTGAAGAGCCAAGCCCCGCATTAATTCCCCCTCCCTTATAATATAGCCAAAGCCCCATGACCAAGCCCATGAAGTAAGCATCTTGAGAATATTTATAGAGTGTAATTCCTCACCCCTCATTAGCAATCGTACTAATTTAATTTCTTCCCAAGGATCAGGCTCTACCAAGGCTACATTATCAGTGCCAATCAGTGGTCTTAAGCCCCTCCTTATCATGGTACTTATTTTTGGTATTTTTCCCGTGAACTCCATGTTTGATCTTGGGCATGTAACCACGGGTAACATGGGCAACCTCATTATGTCTCCATCATTCAACTGCGTTAAATGAACAAATACAGTATTACCAATCATTAATGTGGATAATGCCCTATCTAAATCACCATCAGAATATGTATCCTCAGTCTCAGATACATGCGTACTTATGGGCAATCCGCGTGAGCCACCTAATTTTGAGGCTATTTTCAATTCAGCCATCGTATAATTAAGTGGTGATATTAATGATATACCAAAACCTCTATCAACAAAGTACTTTATTTCATCCTCAAACTTCTCATTAACATCCTCCTCCTCATTAGGTCTAACATAAGTCCTAAATACACTGGGCTCGGCTAAGGGCACGATACATAACCCCGCCCTCCTTGCCTCTTCAATAACGACATCAGTAAATGACTTACCGTATTCAATAATTGACAATAGACATCCAATACCGTAACTCCTAATTCTACGAAAGACCATAGCTAAACCATTTCTTAACGACTCAGGCTTGGCCTTACGTAAATAATAATACTTTAAGCCATATGGTGCGCCCACCACATCATCAATATAATACTTATTGAATAAGTCCATTAAGAAGTAATCAAGTACGTGAATATGAGCATTGGTTAATTGGGGCATTAGTATTACGTTGCCCAAATCAACAACGTTATTACTACCTGGTATTTTCCCAATACCAATCACCTCATCATCAGATATATCGATAACAGCATCCTTAATTGGAATTAATTCCTGATCCACTAATGCTATTAAGGACTTAATGCTTAGTCTACGCATTTAGGAAAGTACAGTTTAAGTAAATTAAAATTAATGCTTTAATTAATGAGAATAGCAATTGTGGGTTTAAATACGGGAACCGCCATTTATGCGCAGTACCTTGCCAAGAATGGTCATGAGATAACAGTATTTACTGAGAATAGGGGTGATGTTGAGGTGATGGACCTACTACCACATGCGCTATTGGATATAGTTAATAAGGAGTCCATTAAGTTATTCACTAGGAAGTATCTCGAGGATTTACTTGGAATAAGTGTTGTGAATACACGACTTCAGTCAGTAATGATTAAGGGAAACAATGTATTACTAGCAAGTTCATTAGATGGACAATACCATAAGGATAGGTATGATAGGGTAGTGATAGGCTCTGAGTTATCAATAAAGGAGCCAGGTAATTGTGTAAGTATTTATAGAACCGTTCTTTCACAGGGTTATTACTTAGTTAATGGTAATGACATTGGCAAAAACACTGAGATATTATTATTCATGGCTGATTTAGGTGGGTATGCAGTTACGAATTCACCATTGGCAATGGATGATGACCTCATCAAATCCATACCAATTAATAGGGCTGGTGAGACCAAGGTATGTTTAACTACCAATTATGAGGTTGTTAAGCCCGTAATAGATACCATTAATGAGGACAATCGATTCATCGGTAAAGGATTCACCATGAGAGATTCCTTAAGTGGTGCTGACTATGTCGTTAATAGGGATTATCAATTAATCATGATGGGCAAGTTATTAGCATTGAAGGACCTGGATATCATAGATTCATTGCCTCTAATGCCTCGCCTGGAACTTGGTTTCTCTAGGGATTGGTCCTTTCTGTCCATAGGTTTAACAAGGAATGAGTTAATCCCTGTCTTTAGGGATTTATCATCATCCAGGATTGCGTATCACTCATCGGATAGTGACATTATCGCTAAGGTTATTCATAGGGGTAATAAGTTACTAAGTATTCAAGTGCTGATGAGAGGAGTTAGGCTCCTAAATTGGTTTTTCTCTATTTACTCCATGGTTATGCTTAACAAAGTTGCTTACCTAGTACTTGATATGGGTTATGAAAGAACTTTCAACACATTACGAGGATTACTTGAGCAATTGATGCTGAATTTATATAATATATAGGTAATCATTATTAGTAAGTTGACAAATAAGTTTTATTAATAACCTAACGATACATTAATCAGTGCCCGGCATACTGGCTAACGTTGATTATGAGGAACCGCTCACTAGGTATAGGATAAGGGAGGTGCTTATTGAGGCACGTAAACGGTCAATAAGTTACATAGATAAGATGAAGCAGGAGGTGCTTGCCGACTCATTTTATGTGCACTATAGACAGCCAATAATGAGAATGCTGGTTGAGAATGAGGATATGGAGGCATCGCTATGGAGGTTCGTGGTCTCCACGTACATAAGAAGTGAGACGTATAATGACGTATCCAGAATAACTAGGCTAAATGGTAGGTTATCCAGGGTTATGGCAATAAAGCTACTCAAGGTGTATAATAGCATACTAAGTAAGATGGATAGAAATGAGGCCTTTAGGCAAATGGTCGAGTCCGCAATGGATCGGAGGAATTCATCCTCCAGGGAGAGTAGGATGAACCTAGAGCGGGAGGTTCGATCATTAATAAACTTCTACGTCGGTAGTATGAAGAAGGTTAGTGAGACCGTTAATAAGGTTAAGATGCTCTTTGGGGATTCCGTAGGCCATGAAATAGCGGACATATTACTAAGTACGGATATAGACCCGTACAGGCTTAGACTGATCTCAATGCTAAACTCATTAATTAAGTTAATCGTGGATACAAAATATACTGTGGATACTGTTGATGATACTGATGCTGAGCGTGTTGGTACCATTGGCGGTGTTAAGCGGATGATGAAGGCCTCGGAACTTAAGGACATGATACCAAGCGAGAGAATGCTTATGAAATTCGCCAAACCAGTCTTTGCGTATAGACTAGCCATGGGCAACGTACTAGTCAGGGAAAGAAGAGCCATCAAGAAGCCCAAGATATATATGCTTATTGATAAGAGTGGTTCAATGTTTTATACAGTTAACGTGAATATATTCGAGGTTGGTGCCATTAGTAAAATAACATGGGCAACAGCCCTAGCCGTAATACTGGCAATGAAGGGTGGAAGCCTGGCAGTTAGGTTCTTTGATCAACAGGCATACCCAATATTGACTAATAAGAAGGATGTCATAAGGATGCTGCTGTCATTAATACCACTAGGTGGTACTGACATATCGAATGCCGTGAGGGTATCCGTTCAGGATGCATTGGATAAGCCATCATTGAGAGAATATAAACTTGTTGTGATAACTGATGGTGAGGACGATAATGTCGACCCAACAGTATTTAACAGGGCTAAATCAGTATTTAAGTCGGTTAAAGCATTATTAATTGGCGGTGAAAATAGTATTATTGAAGAGAATGTAGACACAATAAAGATCCAGGAATTAACGAGCGAAAGCCTATCCCATACAATTAAGAAGATTTAGTCCCTTTTACTGGTGCTTTGTGGGAATTATTAATACTGGTAATTAAGTACTAAGTAGACTCGAACTCTCGAAACAATTAATAGGTGAATCGCATACGACAACTTGAGTCTCGGTAATTTCACTAATGCCCATATTTCTTAACACGTCCAAGACTTTATCCATTAGATACCAAGCAAGGCATTCACCAGTAGCTCCCTCAGGTATGCAGGGAATTTCGACATACTCGTTGGGTGTTAATCCCCGAGTCTCCTCATTCATTGACTTAATGTATTTACCGTCAAAGGCGCTAATTATGCCCTGAATCTCATGCCTAACCTTATCAATATCCATAATCAGTGTTCTTCTACCGTTCACACATAGTCTTATGGTTATGTCATAGTTATGCCCATGGATACCACCATAAACACCACTAAACCTAACCCTATGAGCTCCAGAGAACATGAACCTCATGGATAGGCAGGTAGTCTCAACCACAGTACTAGCAATAATACACATAAAAATGCATTTCCCCATAAATTAACCTAAGATGGTTGGTAAGGTCATAATTGCCGGAGGTGGACCTGGTGATGAGGGTTTACTCACGTTAAGGTGCATTGAGGCATTAAAGATGGCAGATGTTATTATATATGATAGGTTAATACCTAAGTCTGCACTGAGGTATGCACGTTCAGATGCTAGGCTCATTTATGCAGGTAAGGAGCCAGGAAGACATGTTATGGAGGAGGACGAGATAATAAGGATTATGATAAATGAAGGAAGTAATGGTAAGATCGTGCTTAGGCTTCACGGTGGTGATGCATTCCTATTTGGTCGAGGATTTGAAGAATGCACTGCCGTATTAAATGAAGGTATACCCTGCGAGGTCATTCCTGGTGTGGCATCAGCAATAGCAGTGCCAGAGGCGTACTTAATACCACCCGTATTACGTGGTGTCTCAAGCTCCGTAGCCATAGTGACGGGTGTGGAGGATCCCAGAAAGGGCAGGTCATTCGTGAACTTCAGGGAATTAGCCAAGGCTGTGAATACCATAGTAGTTTTAATGGGTGCATCAAGAATTAATGAAATAGCCAGGGAGTTAATCGAGGGTGGTATTAATCCTAATACATACGTGGCAATAATAACGAGAGCCTTCATGGAGAATAGCAAGATCATAATAACGACAGTGACTAAATTAGCCACGGGACAAGTCAGTGCTGAGAACCCCTCAGTAATAGTAATTGGGGATGTTGTACGTGAAGGATTGAAAGCAATGAAGGCAGTAGGAACAAACTTTGAGCTAAACGTTTAATAGGAGACACCATGGACTAATTACTAGTGATGAAGCACGAGCGTGGCGGATAATGATATGACGAACTTGCGCCCATACTGACTTAAATCAT
Source organism: Vulcanisaeta sp. (assembly GCF_049966235.1). Classification (NCBI taxonomy): domain Archaea; kingdom Thermoproteati; phylum Thermoproteota; class Thermoprotei; order Thermoproteales; family Thermoproteaceae; genus Vulcanisaeta; species Vulcanisaeta sp. The sequence goes on along the minus strand of NZ_JBMFVA010000006.1, from coordinate 25,714 downwards.
TAAGGTTATGTATTAAAGTATTGGTACAAAGTGGTAATTCAATTATGAAGAGGATACTAGTGTTAACGGAGGTTGAACTCCCAAGTGACTTCCCAAGGCAAGTTGAGCATTATCTCAGTGACCTAGTCCGGGTTGAGATGAGGAGGACGGACTTTGAGGGATTGAAGTCACAGTTCAGAGACGTCAGGAGGGGCCAAATAAGGGCCGACGCGCTCCTTGATTACCTGGAGCCCAGGGTCAGGAATTACGAGAGATTCGACAAGATAGTACTTGTGATCAACGACAATGGTTATGTGGAGGGACTAAACTTCGTATTTGGGGTCGCAAAGATAGGCGGAGCACTAGCCCTGGTATTCACGAAGAGATTACGTGGAGAACAATCACTTTATCAACTGAGAATACTTAAGGAAGTACTCCACGAACTAGGGCACTCCTTCGGACTAGACCACTGCACAGACCCAAGGTGCGTCATGTACTTCAGCAACACAATAGAAGACACAGATAGGAAAGGCCCAGGATTCTGCCAAAGATGCATGGCAAAACTACAATTAATACTACGCTGACCGCATAATATAAAAATATACCTTTTATTTTATATTATTTTGTATTCTACATTAATTTATTAATTTATTTTATATACTTTATTAATTTAATATTTTAGATTAAAGTTTGGTTCATTAGGCCTTCGTTAATTATGGCGACATATCTTCCGGTGATGATTGTACGAAAGGATTGCTTATATTAGACAGGTTATACCTAGGGTAAAAGGATATCGCATGAGTCAGATACGTAATAATTAAACGTGAAATCACTTAAGGAAATTATGAAATATTCATCTAAGGATAATTTTGCATTTTATTCATAAAAATTATAATTAAAGTAATTATTATGCCTTATGTTAAATTTATAGGAGGACCCAAGGAGGCTAAACAGGGAATTAGAGCGGAAATGGAATTTATTAATTATTTAAATAATCATAAAAACATTCTTAATGATTGTCTTAACAAGCTAGATATTCAGCTGCCATCAAATAATTATGTAATTGAAAAACCTAGGGATAGAAAAAAGTGTGATATTATTATTCATGGAGATATTTTTCATTATGTATTTCTTTAAAGACAATAACTAGTGCAAGTTTTCATCAATTAGATAGAAGATGGCTGGATGAGTGGAAAAGTATATTGCATATGTCTAATGAAATCTATAACATTCTTCGGAATGCAATATTACGAAAGGCACAGAATCCTCATGCTCAATTTATTTTACCTAAAGATCAACAGATTATTTCGGAATATTTTAAGTCTAATTTATATACTATTATAAAAACAGGTATTCATTAACGATGAAAACGACTTAAGGATTCTAGCAATATGGGATAGAAAGGAAAATAACGCTTGTCTATTCAATATATGATGAAGTAATACGATTTTTAAGTAACCAGGAAATAAAGTTCTCTAATGAGGGAATTATTAAGATAGGTAGTTTCATGAGTATTCAGAGAAAAGGAGGTAATGGAAAGCATATAAAGAAACCTAAGACTGACCCCCTGCTCATCCAGGTAATCAATTACAATTTAAATTCAAACCAAAGGAATTCATGAAAATTATTTGTAAAGATAACATTATTAAATGCTGTTGCTTTAAGATTGAGATCGTTTAAATTCTATAATCCTAAGTACTTATTTATTACTTCATCAATATTGTTTACATTTCGTAAATCTATATTCATAATCTTTGATGGCACTGGAATAGCTAAGTAGTCATCTTCTAACAGCCTTGTCCAAGTCTCTGAGATTCTCCTACCAAATACTTTTATTGTTTCTTTAAATATTGATGAGTTATACCAAGCAGCAATTAATGGATTATTAGTCTTTATTACGTAGAAGTTCTTTGATGCACATAAAGGTCTTTCTGAATAATTGGCAATGACCTTATTTCTCTCTAGATCTATCTTATCGTGAATAAATATATATCCATGGGGTTTCTTAACCTGAAGTTGTCTCCAAACATGCTGATACCACCTACTCCCAAACTTCAAAGCCGGTATGTTTAAGCCCTCGCCCCATTCTACGTATTTCCCTAAGTCACCCTTGGGTTCCTCGGTTATTGCTAAGACGTAATATTCAGGGTCACTTACATAAATATTATCATTGTAATACTCAGGCTTCCTTAAGCACTTAACCAAGTATTTCCTGGGTATTACAAGTTTTGTACCATTACTCCTATTGCTTATAATAATTGATGACTCATCCTCTCTCACAATAGCCCAGTGGGCATTAGGAATGAAGAAGAAGTCCGGGCCATACATCTCAACGCCTCTGGCAATTTCATGTTTATTTAAATAACGTAATAAGCCATTATTCAATGCTCTCTCTATAATTGAGATAAGCATGCTCGCTCTTTCATAATTAAATAGGCTGAGCCAATTCCTATCTGCAAAAGCAGGCAGCTTTTGCAGATTTATTGTACCAGCTTTCCTTAACTTTCCTTCATAATAGTAAATCTCTGTCTCTACGTTTGAGCCATCAATAAAGCCTATTAATCCGCTTTTCTTCCTGGCAAATATTATCAATTCCTTAAAGCCACTACCATCACTAAATGACGGAGTAATCCTATTCTCCACAAGTCCAATCACGTCATACCTCGACTTTAGTAATTTCTTAACACCTTTACCCTGCTCTGTATAGAACGTGGATGCAGGCATCACGAGGATTACATAACCACCATCCTTAAGTATATAGTCTATCAAGAAGAAGGAAAGGACGTGAAGGCCAGGGTCCCTTCTCACAATAAGCTTACCATAACCCATTGAGTCCATCAACCTTATTAATTCATCTCTATCACGAACTAAGTGCCACCTAACGAAGGGCGGGTTCGTAATAATGAGGTCAGCCCTATAACTCCATGCAATCTTAAAGGTATCGCCACATACTACTTCGACATTATCATACAGTGAGGATAAAATTTTGCGAGTTAACTCACAAGGTCCTTTGTTGATCTCTATTGCTATTACCTTCTTAGGCTTAATAAGGTCATTAATAGCTGAGAGAGTGGCACCAGAGCCTGCGAACGGATCCATAACAATTATATTTTTTCTGTAATCTTCACTTAATTCCTTAAGAAAATTCCTAACTACGGCTAAGCCATCACGGCTTGTATAATATGACGAAGTACCCTTCCTATCTACACTCCTCTGAATCTCATACTGCTCATCAATTAAATACATTAGATTCCTCACCTTAGAACTTTATTAATTTTAAATCTCTGGGTTTTATAGTTTCCGTTGAAAAATACGTAATTTTTCCTCTCAATTATTTTAAACCACATTTCCTCATATTCAGGGTTAATATTCCTCATTAAACACTAAATTAGGCGCATCATCATTACACGGGCAGTTTAACAAAAATAATTGTGAAGATACAAAATCCTATGGGTATTAAGGTCCTAAGTTGGTTACTACTATTAAGTATTAGTAGGAATGAAAAAAGTAACACGGCAACTACCAGTGTAAAATCATTGAAACAAAATATGGAAGAGGTGACGATTGATGTCGAGCTCGAGCTTGAACCTACTGAAGGTAAGCAATAAGTTAATCATCGGCCTACGCATCAAGAAGGAACTTGATGCTTGGGACCTAGTGCAGGTGCTCAATGGTTTGAGGATTACCGTAATAAAGGATGAGGTGAGCTCCATAATACTACATACACCAACCCACATCCCATTGTTCACTGGTATACATAGAGATAGGATAGGGCATTTACTTAATAAGTGGGTTGATTACGTGGAACCACTACCATCAGGAATAACACTTAGCGTAATCGACAATGTATCGATGAGTTTCTCGGAGGTTAAGGTCAAGGCAATACCAGAGGTTCAGGTATCCACACCCACTATAATAACAATGTGCAAGCTAGGCGATAACCAAGTGAGGTACTCATTATTCCTAAGAGGAAGCACCCATGGAAAAACTGACATACTCTCATGCAATAATAAGGCATTTCTACCGCAGCTCAGGGATAACATAGACCTAGCCCTCAAACCGTCACCAAAGCCAGGGCATATGTTCATGACAAAACACTACCCAATAGATATAGACCTCACGAGACACTTGATAGTGCTTGGCGCCACAGGCTCGGGAAAAACCACGCTCGTGAAAATACTAATAAACAATGCCCTCCAAAAAGGCATGTTTAATAAGATCGTAATCTTCGATCCAACAGGTGAATACTCGCTATACTTAATGGGTCGCGGTTACGTGGCCATACCCGGCATAGACATAGCGGTTAATCCACTGACGCTACCACGGCATAGAGCTAGTGAACTACTTGCAATGGCCATTCAAGCGGCTGCGTTCCTGTATGGCGAGAACGATAATGGCGGATTCTCATTCATTCAGTTAGAGGTTCTTGAAAAGGCCTTTGAGAGACTTGGCGATAGAAATACCCTGAGGGATCTATACATTGCGTTGAATGATCTTGAGCAAGAGTTGAGGAGGAATGATTATTTGAACGCGATCTCTGCAGTGAGGCGTAGGTTGAGGAAGGTGATGGTAACTGCGCTCATGAGGAATGTGCTAAGCACGAGTGCTATTCAGTCCAGGTTATTAGTCATAAACATGGCGCCACTTTACTTCGTATCTCAGATTACCGCGATAATATTTACACTAACATTCCTCGAGGTGCTCAGTGGTATGCTCAATAATTCCCTCATTGTTATTGATGAAGCTCATAGAATTCTCAATAGGTATGTGGTTGGTGAGTCGATTATTGAGAGGTTGATTAGGGAGGGTAGGCATGATAGCACTACGCTCGTTCTCGTGACTCAGAATCCACTTGATGTTAAGAGGAATGTGCTTGACATTGTCGGCCATTACGTGGTCTTTAAATTGAATGGTAAGTCTGCAGTTGAGGCTGCGGATTTGCTGGGTATTGATAAGGACATTGTTATTAAATTGAAGTCTCTCGAGTTTTATTACCATAGTAATGACATTACCGTTAAGGCATATATAATGGGTAATCCAGGGATTAACTACTTAGTTGCTTCAGGCATTATTTATAGGAGGTTGCTTGAGAACGTTAATGACCAGGATTATGTTAATTCCATGATTAAGAAATTTGGGCGTTCATTAAGTCCTGTATTGATTCCCCAAGTCATTGAGCTGGGCAGGAGGTTGGGTTATGATGTCAAATCCATTATTCAATTGGCGGCTAAGAAGGACCCCGAGTACTTCAGGCTGCTTTCTAGGGTGATTACTGGTGAGGAGTAAATTAATAATCGTCATTATTGCCGCTGTTACTACTTACCTTATTGACCATAGGGTTTACCTGATTATTATTAACACGTTAATACCCCTCATCTTGATTAAGGACTTAGTTGGATTTAGGGAGCAGGTTAGGTTGTTTATTAATGATGGTGATCCCATCGAATCTGTGAGAATTAGTCTGGCGGGTATTATGGTGAATGGCAGGGAGTTGGTGGGTCTTAGGGTATTGGGTGTGACCTATACCTTTGATTCTGCGTTCGAGGAGGCACTGGCTAGGGCTCGTGCATTGATTCGCTTATTTTCAAAGTATAGGATTATCATTCTAGTGTCGTCGAGTGGTGATTACATTATTGGTATTGATAAGGATACTTATCAGGAATTATTTACTGAGCTTGAACGATTAAATATTAAGGTTGTTAGAATTAATGGTTTTGAGTTGGCTAATGCTTTGAGGCTGCGTGTTAGGCGCAGGTCATTAGTTAGGCTTCCGCTCCTCCTCCTATTCATTCCACTCCTAATTACAGTTTCGGCTTATGTATTTCTTATATTTCCCATATTGTATACTATTTACTCCATTGGTGATTTATCGAGGAGGAAATTTGTAATTAATGCAGAATTTAACAATGAGGTTATTCGCGATCTAAGGGCTACGATGGTCATGGATAGTACGATGATCAAGGCTGAGGCATTAAGCTTTAGGAGCAGGGTTTTCCATGCTCATGCAAGTATTTTACTAGTGATATCGAGTAATGATGAGTTAAGGGACTGGGTTAAGAGCACCGCTAGTAGGGTGTACAGTAAATTCTTAATGCTTAGGCACGTTAGGTACTTCCTTAGTTATAAGGATTTTGAGGTTACATTGAGAAGGATTCAGCAGGGTGAGGATGTATACTCGCTCTATCTAGCTAGCACCGCTAGGTTTGACTCCTCATTTAAGTGGAGGTGGGTGCCATCATTGCCGATATCAAAGGTTCTTAATGCTAATTATAGCCGTGCATGGTCCATGGAATTGAACCTAGCAACACTCACACCATTCTCACTTCAATTAATTAATGAGAAACGCGGTTTAGCCATAATTGGTAAGGACGTTAACGGTAGAGATATTTATTGGTCATTCAGTGGGTTGAGTCCTCACACCTTGATAATAGGACCGACTGGCGCGGGAAAGACCACATTGGCCATGAGTATTGCCTATCAGGTCAAGCGGAGGTTAGGGAGTAATGTTAGATTAATAATAATTGACCCTCATGGGCATGCTAACATCCTTAATAGGTTGATTAGTATAAGGATTATCGATTTAGGTAAGAGCAGGGTTGTGACAAATGAATTATCTGCATTAATTGAATCAATACGAATGTCAAATCCACTGCTTTCAATAGGCACCGAAGGTGCATTATTACGTATGGCAGGTATTGGTGGTGATGGAATTTCGAGCATTAATGAATTGCTGAAACGGCTTGAGGAATTGTCAAATAATATAATATTGAAGGAGGCATATTATAACCTGTATAATGCGTTGGCGCCCATTATCAATTATTACAATGACTTTGGTAGAAATATGTTACTTAATATACATGATCTGCTTAATGATGACATTATTTTCATAATGAAATCAATATTGAGCGATGAATTATTGAGGTATTTAACAATGCTCATACTACTTTCAGTTACTAGAAGAGCGGTTTCTGAATGCCGTAATCCACCATGCCCATTGAAATACTTAGTAATTATTGATGAGGCTCATAATGTGCTTAAGTTACCGAGTGAATATAGGATGCTTGGTGTTGATGATCCTGTAGAGAGAATGTTTAGGGAGTTGAGGAAATTCGGTGTAGCGTTATTCGCATTGATGCAGCCGCCACTCAATGTCCTTAATGAGGGTATTTTAGGGAATGTAGGTACTACAGTTATTCTATCAGGGAACTCGCAATACGTTTCTCATGTAGCGTCAAGTATTAATGGCATGGACAATGATGACACACTATGGTTATTGAGTGGGCAATATAGGGCTTTAGTTTTGCACCAGGGCGAGCCTAGGTCTATTAGGGTGTCTCAGCTTTATGTTCCTAGGGAATTAATAATGGAGAAAACTAATGAGTAATTTTGAGGGGGAGTACGTAGTGGGTAATATTCAACTCATTTCATCACCATTAAGTTCATTATTGTCATTATTGTTCAAGTAATATGACCGATCAGATACAAAAACCTCAACCTTTTTGGCATTTAAGTTCTTGGCTATATGTTCAAAGGCGGCCATTGGATTTGTATGATTACCACAGGTGTATACGTCAACCGTTGCATAGGCATGCTCAGGCCAGGTATGGATTGATATATGGCTCTCGGCAACAATGGCGACTACGGAAATTCCACCATTAACCCCAAATTTATAATAAAATGTTGATACTACTAATGCACCTGCAATATCTGCAGCCTCTCTAACGATTTTTAGTAAATACATCTCATCCTTAAGTAATTCTCTATTGCAGCCATATAGATTTCCATATACGTGTACTCCATACACCAATGCATTCCTTTCCCTACCCCCCAACTCTATTAAGGTTTGGGCTGTCATCTCCCCCTATATTGAACGTTTTTTGAATAAGGCGTACCCAACCCCTATATAAACATATCCCCCTAAAAGTCAATGGTATTATCAGTGAAATTCGTGATGCATTATGTTCTCACGGCCTACTCTATTGGGGATAAGTGTTAAATACTTCAAGTGTAATTTATTTGCTGAATGGAAGAGCTTAATTATTTTAAGAATGCGTATGTAGAAATTGGAAATTTTATTCTGAATGCCCTTAATGCCATTAATATTAAGGATGTCGAGTCCTTCATAAACGCCCTAATAAATGTTTATAAGAATGATAGGAAGGTGCTCGTCGTCGGCGCTGGTAGATCAGGTCTTGTGGGTAGGGCATTCGCAATGAGGCTCATGCACCTGGGTTTTAGGTCCTACGTACTTGGTGAGACCATAACACCCAGTGTTGGCGAGGGTGATCTCGTGGTTGCTATTTCAGGTAGTGGTACGACGACGATGGTTGTAGCCGCAGCTGAAGCAGCTAAGAGAATGAAGGCCATGATTATTGCAATAACGAGTTATAGAGACTCACCACTGGCTAGTTATGCAGATTTAGTTGTTCAGGTGCCCGGTAGGACGAAGGTAGCCAAGATGGATGATTACTTCGCTAGGCAAATACTTGGTCTTCATGAACCACTGGCGCCCTTGGGAACGTTATTTGAGGACACAACCATGGTTCTCTTAGATGCAGTAATCGCAGAGTTAATGTATAGGCTTAAAAAGACGGAGGATGAGATAAGGATGAGACATGCAAATATTGAGGTACCCTAAAATTATTAATTATTATATTCTTCTTTATTATCTTGACTCCTCCTCGCTTTCCATAGCCCTAATACCAACATTTACCAAGCGCTTAAATACTCTATCAATCAGTCTAACATAAACTCCCTTCTGGCCAACGAAGGCTCCGAAGGCATTTCTCCTAACAATAATCATGAGTTCAGGACCTGCAAAATCAACATCGACAATGTGCTTACCAATCCAGCCAACCGGGTGCAATGCCCTAATCCACTCCTTGAAGTTAAGGTTCATCTCCACGGTCCTAACCCTCAGGTTGCTCTCACCCTCAATCGCCTTAATCCTCTCACCACCCTTACCAACCACCCTACCAAGGTGACCCTCCTTAGCTATTATTAATGCGTCAGGTACGTTCTCACTCTTAATGCCGAGATTTTCCTTATCCTGCTTGAACTCGATAACAGTAACCACATCAGCATCAGGTGCATGAACTCTTATTAAGTCAAGTATTTGTCTCTCCACATTGCTTAACTCCCTCCTTCTCATCCTTAACTCAAAGGACACCTTAACACCCCTCTTCGCGCCTGGTCTAACTATGTCCTTGAGTCCAAGGTCGATGACAACGGCATTTTCTTCATTAAGAAGTACCTCCCTAAGTAATGTCGCGCCGTCCTTATCAACACCAAGTGGTCTCTGAAGTACTGGGTCACCCGCAATTATCAATCGTGAATTCCTACCAATCCTCATGAGAATCTCAGCCGCGTTCTCAGGCTGGGTGCTTTGGGCATCATCTAGGAATATTAATGAATCATCAAAAGTCCTACCCCTTAGGTAGGATACGTCAGTGACCATAACCCTACCATCCTGGAGAAGCTTTGTTATCTCCTCCCTATCCATTAAACCCTCGAGAATGTCCTCAAGATAAGTCGAGGCAATTCTGTAGTATAGATCACCGAGTTCCTCAGGCGTTAATGACCTGCCCGTACTCACATCAACCACGGGCCTAGCAATTATAAATCGCTTATAGGTCCCTGCAAGTACTGAGGATATGCCATACACACATGATATTAGGCTCTTGCCAGTACCTGTTGGTCCAAAAACACCCACTATCTCGTTCCTCGAGTCCTTGAGTGCGTTCAGGAACCTCTCTTGCCCAATACTCATGGGCTTAATCTTATCTAGTAATGATGACATCGTATCATGATTAATTAATGGGTTTTTAAATCCTTACTTGTGGCTAACCAAACGCCGCCTTCACAGGCGTAATCCTCTCACGGCAAATCTCCCTGGCGAGTTTGACTGGGTCGTCAAAGTACCTAATCCTAATAACTTTCCTCTCATCGATATACTCAGGAAATGCCTTAGGCAGGTTATCACTGCTTAAGTTTGTTCCCGTTAAAACATATGCAGGCTTACCCATTGCATAGGCAAGTAATACCTCAATAATTGTGCCAGCGCCTCCGCCCAACGCCACAAGAGCATCGCTGGACCTAACCATTATGACGGACCTACACCTAAACTCGCACCCACTGTCAATCCTAATGGCATCACTTGGTAACTCAACATCATGTCTCTCCAGGGGAAGTATAACAACGACTTTGAAGCTCAACTTCAATGCTTCATCGACTATGGACTTCATGAATCCCCAATAGCCACCAAGTAATAATGTGGTTGATGGGCATTGGGAATGGAGTTCCTTGAGGAATTCCCTAGCCATGGCTTCATTTTTCGGATCCACAGGGCTAGAATGAGCTGCTATGGCTATCTGCATTATGACTACGTTGGACTAGTACTTATAATATTTAATCCCTCATCGGCTACTTAGTACTTCCTTGAGCATCGGTATTATGTAATTATCAATTATGTAATTAATAACATCCCTACAACCATTACAGTTAATAGTTGATACTCTAAATACGGGTATTGAATTATCAATAAGGGCTACATTACTCAATGCCGTGCCTACCTCGCTTTCCATTGCTATATCAATCTTATTTATAAGTACAAGCGTTGGCGCATTGAAATTGTCTTTAATCTCTCTCAACAGGTTTACCTGCTCTATTAGTGAATAGCCACTATGATTTGTTGGGTCTACTATGAAGACTATGACTCTTGCCAAGTACTTAAGTGCCAGTATTGCCTGGAGTTCGATCCTATTACGTTCACTTAACGGCCTATCAAGGAGTCCGGGTGTATCTATTACCTGTACCTTCACATCGTTGAGTACCGTGAAGTGACCAACATGTAACTCCTTAGTAGTGAATGGGTACTCAGCAACCTTAGGCTTACCACTACTCACACACCTAACGAAGCTACTCTTCCCAACATTAGGCATGCCAGACACAACTATTGTGAATAGATTTGGGTCTATGTTTGGTAGTTTATCGAGTTTTGTTGCTGTGTTCTTTAGGAAATCAAGTTCTGGCTTCAAATCCATGAGTAGGTTCCTTATCCTGGCTAAGAAGTTCCTCCTCGCCCTGGTTATGTCATTACTCGTCGTTGCTGATTTAATGGATAAGACAGTATCCTTATAAATTGATGAGAGGGCTTTCGTGGCATGACCAACCTTTGCCAGGGAGTGCTTATACATGGTCCTATCAATCATTAACTCAATCAACTCCCTATAGAATGGATGCAGGGAGTCTAGGAAGGGCATTCCAAGGGCCACATCACGAAAGGCATCACTTAAGTACCTCCTAACTTCCCTAACCCTCCTCAACTCAAGCCTCCTCAACCTATCAATGCCAGGTTCAACACTCGGATTCCTAGCCTGAAGGCTAAAGTAGACACCAATCACGGCATTCCACAGCTCCTCACTTGTTGGTACATGAGGTACCTTAATCACGTTAATGACCAGCATCATTACCAAGGTCCCCTTAATAAACGTTTAACCAAATAATATACATAACCTAAATAGCCACAGTAATTAATAGGCGATAATAATTAGTTAATGGGATGAGCATTAGCAAATTGAGCGTGGCAGGGCTCCTAATATTCATTGGCGTGGCTGAATTCCTACTACTAATGCTCATTGCTGAGGCGCTTTACCCAGGATACTCCGTCTCCCGGAATTACATTAGCGACTTGGGTGTTGGGTCGACGGCAGTTATATTCAACTCCTCAATAATAATCATGGGTCTCCTACTAATAATTGCTGCAGTCCTCGCATGGGGACTCAGCAGGATCTTCGCAATAACAATAGCCCTAACGGGCATTGGTGCAATGGGCGTTGGCATATTCCCAGAGACCATACATCCATTCCACCTAATCTTCGCATTAATAGCCTTCCTATTCGCATCAATATCGTCATACCCAACAATAAGGATATCGAGAAGTCCAGGCAGGGTACTATGGCCAATACTGGGTACCGTGGGCCTAATCGCCCTAATACTATACATACTGAATATGTACCTGGGCCTAGGCCCCGGTGGGATGGAAAGAATGATAGTATACCCAAACCTAATCTGGGCTTTAGCATTCGCGGCAGAACTAATGAACTACCCATCACAAAGATCTAAACCCTAACAACCGAAAAAACTTAAATCCCCAATAAAAACACAAACTCGCCCCGGTAGCTCAGCCTGGTAGAGCGCTCGCTTGGTATGTTAACCCAAATAGCGAGAGGTCCCGGGTTCGAATCCCGGCCGGGGCTCCATTTAAGGCATTTGTTCTTCATTTGATTTTGTGGCCTGGGTGGAGTTACTGACTGTTTAATTAGTTATCATTAGTTATCAATTACAGTAACATGTATTATCACTAAATTAACTTTTTAATTGATGTATGGTGTTAACCCAACTCAACTTAGTTATGACTTAGCTTCAATAGGTGTTAATGAATTTAGCTTAGTTAATGGGTTGAACTCCAGCATTGTGGTGGGCCCATTTCTATGGACGCTCATTGGGTTGACAATTACAGTTCCCATAAATAATACCAATAGGGTTACTTGGTTTGTAACCCTGGTTAATGTGTCTGGGATTTTCAATATCCCAACCTTTGGATTCGTGGTTAATGTATCGGGTTATTACGATCATGCATTGAGTTGCAAGTCATGACTGCTTCTCGGCTGGTTTTCTCTTTCTATTAAACATTAATTTTTTATACTTCCCTGGGGTTTGGTTTTGTAATGGATGGTCAAGAATTGAGGCAGAGGCGTGGTGCGCCGGGTTATAGGGTTACTAAGTTACCATATAGGGTTAGGGTTTACCTGAATAACCAGGTCTTGATACCAGCGAATTTAGTTAGGGTTTTAGGTATTTCTGGGCTTAAGTATGCGGTCATTACTGTATCATACAATGGGATCCTAATTACTGTTAAGGGCGTTAAGTTACTGAGGACTAGGCACACGGACTCTAGGCAGTTTACTATTCCTAGGGAGGTTAGGGAGGCCTACGGGATAAGACCTGGCGATGAAATCGAGATAATAGACATAAAGCCCTTCAGACTCTCCTAATTGCAAACTGGCCCATTAATTATAAACCTCTCTATGTATATGGTCGTGTTAACCACATAATTGGCATACACAGTTATCGCAATACTCCCGTAATACTTATTGTATATTGTGATTAATGATTCGTTATTATCTATCGTTAGGTCTATTGTATACCCATTAACTTTTATGTATGCTAATGTTATGTTTAACAGCCTTAAGTATTCGGGACCCACCCATGAGTACTGTATTACTATGTCATACTGACCTGGTGGTAATGTCACATTTACCATGAACCAAGTCCCAGGCGGCTCATTGGATGTATGGGCTATCTTGCCATTAATTGTCTGCCCATTGATTGGTGAGACTGTACTTGGCGTTATGTTTAGGGCGACTGGTTCGCATATTACTGGTTTGCCTGTGTAATTCGCCCTTAGGACCAATAATGAGTTTCCAAGCACCATGTATACTCCATAGCCCTCCATTAATGCCGCATTCACATACTCATTATACGGCGTGCCCCACCAAGTGAACCAGGGGCTGTTCGGCTGAGCCACTATGTACTCGGGCCTTAACCATGGGTACCACTGTGTGTAGGCGTTTATGTTGTTTGAGAATGGTGGGTATAAATTATTCTGGGCAAGTACTGTGGCGTTATTCGGTATTAATCTCAATGCATTCCAAATTTCGTAATCAACCCTAGTCAATTGATATTGAAAGTGAATTAGTGGGCTAACGCCGAGGAGCACTATTAACGTTGAGATCAGTATTAACGCCATTAACTTCCTCTGCTGCTCGGTGTGTGTTTTCGACACGGCAATTAGTGACGACAATATTATGAACGGTATTGAGAATGAACTATACTGGAAGAATGGGCTGTAGTAAATGACATCGTTCGTTAAGAAGGATGCCAGTGGCCACGTAAGCGATGGGAGGACCAGCGGGTCTAGGAAGGATGTGAATGCCGTTGGCGCGTAGAGCTCTAGGAAGTATAGGAACTTCTCAGTGCCATGCATTGAGTACAGTCTCGGTATCAATAATGGGTCCTTAATGACTGAAATAAGGATGCCGAAGCTAAATGATGAGGCGTATTGCTCAGGTAGGCCCGAGAGTGGGGATGCCGTTGTTGGCCCGAGTGGATTGAGAACAGTCTTCATCCATAGGGCGATTAGGAGGACGACCATTGATATCGCGATTGTTAATACACCATGAATTAATTCACGTCTTCTCCTGGCATTAATAATTACGTAGTACAGGCCAAGCAGTGCCATGGGTATTGGTGCAAACTCGATGGTACCAAGCGTAAGTAGTAACATTGGGTAGTAAATTCTCCACCTCCTCGTTATTAGGAGGTATGTTGAGTATAGGGCCAGGGGCATGAATATGGCCTCCATGTGGAAATCGAAGGAGTTTACACCCTGGACCAATGGGTTCACTAGGTAGATGATTGCAAAGAAGGCGCCTAACCAATCCCTACCCAAGTATTTACCTAACCAGTAAATCGGCAGTGCGCCGAGGGCTATGAGTATTGTTTGAGCCACAAGTAACGTGGCTGGGCTTGGGTATACCGCGTATATGGGCAGGAATAGGAATAGCGTTGGTGAGAAGTGGACGTCCAGGAAGCTATAGCCTATTGGCCCTGGCCTCGGTATTATCGCCACGTCAACGCTCTCATAAAGCAGCCTATGGTAGTACAACGTTGACGCCAATGCCTGGGCGAAGATGCCAAGGTCTGCGGCATGGGTATGGAAAGTTAGGTATTTCAATAATGTATAGTATGACATCAGCACGATATATACCGCTATACCGAGGTAAACCACCAGGCCACTAGCACTGACTGGTCTCCGCATTTACTGAGGTCATGGTTAAGGAATTATTAAGTAATTACTTCATGAAATCAAGTATTGATGGTCCACCGCCCCTCTCATGCTTAATCTCCTGGCAATTAATGCTTATCGAACTTAACCCCTCATTACTAACCTCGAGTATTATTGGCTTCCAAATGTTTGTGAACGCGGCATTAATTATATAGGAATTACCGGACTTAACGCACCTAGTCACTGAGTTGTGGGCATGACCATGTATTGCAATAACATTATTACTAAAGATTGCATTCTCTAAATCTCTAACCCCAAGACTCGGCCAAATCCTTGGGTCCTCACCCTGGAGGGTCTTAAACGTTGGTGCATAGTGTATTAGTAGGATTGTTAATTCCCTCGATGAGTTAATGGTTTTCTTAAGCCACTCAACCCTGCGCCTATACGTATCCGCTATGTGAGGTATGTGCTTTAATTGCCACGTTGTTGGTCTCTCCAGGGATCCCTTTGAACCGATTATCCTGAGTGCCACGTCATTTATCGTTAATTTAATCACGTCATCATCAAGCCACTTAATGACACCGAGTTCTCTGGCCTTCGGCATGACCTCATCGTATTCCTCATTGCCTGGTACAGCAATTATTGTGTCACTTAGTTTCTTTAGTTCGTTGATTAATATTTTCAATCCCTCAATCTTCCCCTCCTCCATTAGGTCACCTGCTATGAGCACGGCATCGAACCTGCCAATATCCTTAATAGACTCCCTAAACCTTGGGAAGTACTTTGGCGAGTGAATGTCTGCTGTGGCGAGTATCCTAGCGACCATTTAATAGGTGGTAAAGCATATTATTAAATTACTTTTCCAGGTTTATGATTAAATGAAAGGTGGCTTTGAACTACGGAGGTGTGATCCAGACGATGACATGGACATAATAGTAAGTCTTGAGAGAGAGATATTCAAGCCAAGTGAGCAGTATACCCTAGGTTTCATTAATTGGTTGTGCAGAAACTGCACAAATTACTCCTACATAGCATTCATGGATGGTAAGCCCGTGGGCTACATAATATCATGCATAGAGGGCCTTGGTAGGGGTCACGTGATATCCGTTGGAGTCCTCAGGAACTATAGGAGGATGGGCATCGGTAACACATTAATGTGCCAGTCAATATGCTCAATGGCTGAGAAGGGCATTGATCACGTGATACTCGAGGTTAGGGTATCAAACACACCGGCCATAACCCTTTACAGGAAGCTTGGCTTCGACGTGCGTGACGTATTAAGGAGCTATTACAATGACGGTGAGGATGCTTACTTGATGATGCTCGAGAATGATAAATTTAAGGCATTAATAAGTAAATGCTGCTCAGTAGCCAAACAATCTTCTTAAGTACGTCTGCATCCAACGATCCTTCTGCACCGTGTAATCCCTCTTTGGCTCAGGGTCCTTACTCGGTTTTGGTGGCTGTTGTGTGTAGTCAAAGCCGAATTGAACACTTATGGTCTCCAACTTACCCTCAATATTACCGACATAAGCCCAACCAACGAATGCATACTGCACAGACACCCTCTCATTGCTGCCGAGGTCCTCTAGGATCTTATTGGTGGCGAATAATGCGCTCTCTAGGGCGATCTCCTGGTTCTTTGGATATGGCAGTTTCGCCGTATCGCCGGCGGCAAGTACATCATCAAACTTAGGACTTCTCAGGTCTGTTGGTGACCTAATCTCAACCCAATCAGTGCCTAGGCCAGCATCCCTAATGAATGACGGAACCCTGTTAGGTTCAAGCATTGCCAGTAGGTCGTACCTATACCTCTCACCACTCTTCGTAATGACTTCCCTATCGTTCATTTCAATTATTTCCTGGTTCGTGACTAATTCGATGCCCGCCTTATCATAAATCGTCTTAACAACATCAGCAATTACGGGCGGCTGCGTCTTATCATTTGCGTCTATGTGTATTACACTGACCTTATCCCTAACACCCCTATACTTAAGGATTGTATGAATAAGCAGTGCTGTCTCGGTTGGTGCAGGGGCACATCTGTAAGGCGCCTTTGGTGCATACACAACTACAGTGCCCTCATTCATGCTCCACACCCTATTCTTGAGCACATGAACTCTGCCTGGGTCGTAAACGTTCGCGTTCATGTACCAGTACTTCTCATAGCCGTTTATTGATGAACCGTCAAAGACCACACCAGGCGCAAGTACCAGGTAGTCATAGTTTAGGCTCTTCACGTTATTCCCGAGCAAGGTCTCGGTGTAATTAACAACTCTGTTACCTGGATCTATACTGACCACGTTACCGGTAACCACATTAACGCCCTTCAAACCAACCTCCTCATAACCCCTAATAATCCTGCCATACTCCTCCTCATTAGTTAATAACAACGGTCTCGTAGGACCACCAACATAATGCCTATCCCTCGTTATCACCGTAACCTCTACCAAGTCCTTAGCTCTCTCAATCAGTGTATTAGCTACCGTCAACCCAGCAACCCCACCACCAATTATAACCACCTTTTTACGAGTCATACCCATCAAGGCATGGCTAAGCCACGTGAATATAAAGCAAAACTTTAAGTCAATGGCATTTAGAAAGGGGTGCCTAGTTCATTTAAATTACAAAAGGCTGTACTTAAAATCATGGGTTTAGTGAACCTGATTATGGTTAAAATAACGATGCAAAACGCCTCAATGTCAATATTCGGTATAAAAATATTAGTGGCAATATTTTATTGAGATGGTAATATTTAGGATTATTTATCATTATTTTTGCTTAATAATAGACAACAATGTTTAAGTTAAATGCAGCGATAACTCTTGGTATGGAGATGAGAAGAGCAATAATAGATGAGTTATGGAAGGATAAGAATAACGCTAGTAGAAGAATTATCCTTTGAATCTACAGAAACTATGGGGCCAAAGAATATCATTTGCGGGTTAGGTTGCTAACAAAGGGTTAATTATGAATTTTTATTTTAAAATTAATCCTAAGTTTTATCCATATCTCTCTAATAAGTTTTTATATTTAATAATTTTGCCTACTGAGGCTTGTAATTTTAAGTGCATATATTGTTATGAGAAGTTTAGGCCAGGTTTGATGGGCCAGGGCATTGTTGAGGCAATTAAGCGTTTCTTGGCAGTCAGGATTGGGGAGTTGAAGAGACTGAAAATTGGCTGGTTTGGTGGTGAGCCTCTAATAGCATACAATATTATTGTTGATGTTATGAAATTCGTGAATGATTACTCGCAAAAAGCTAACCCTGACTTAATAATTGAGGGTGAGGTCACTACTAATGGTTATTTATTAACAATTGATAGGTTAAGAGAGCTAGCGAAATTAAAGGTTAAGTATTACCAAGTTACGTTTGACGGTGATAAGGATTTTCACGATAAGGTGAGGATCAGGATAAAGGGGTTACCGACCTTTGAGACGATATGGAATAACGTAATTAATGCACATAACTCTAGCCTAGACTTTGAAATGGTTATTAGGATTCACCTGCACAGGGATAATATGGAGAGCGTTAAGTCTCTGCTTAAGAAATTCGCTGATATGTTGAGAGATGATGAACTGTTTGTTCCATTTATCCTGGGCTTCGACACCATGAGGATCTTTGGCGTTGCCCTGGTCTATGTGACCTTAGCATTATCGTCGGTAATGAGGTTATTCAGTGGTGCGTTAATTGACATACTTGGTCGTGAAAGACGGGCATTAATAATGGGTAGTGCTCTAATAGCATCGCTCTTTATGGCCGCATTCCTGGTATTGGCCGTGATTGGTGCTAATAGCCTGGGCCTGGTCATAGTACTTATAATCGTTATGACCGCTTTAGGTATGTTCTCAGCCATTAATGTTGTTAAGAACGTCCTGGTTAAGGAGTTACTCAGTAATGATGATGAAAAGATAACACTATACACATCACTTAATAATACGTTAATATCGATCGTTTCCCTACTCTCAACCGTAGTCTCTGGCTACTTGCTATACCTAAGTATTGGGATCGCCAAGTACCTATTCCTGGTTTCTGCATTACTTTCAATTGCATCAATAATCCCGCTGATTCTAATTAAGCATGAGGGCAGAGTTGTTGATAAGCCTAATGTCCAGGCTGTTAAGAAGGGATTGGCCAGGTTCAGTGAGTTATTTAGGAGTAATGATGGTTTTAGGGCTGTGATCGTAATAATGGTGGTTACTTACCTAATCATCGTTTCACTTGACGTATTTTGGTACAGTATACTCTCGATGTATTACAACGTCGCCCTACTCGCCGGTATAGGAAGTGTGTTTGATTACATTGGTGCAGCGATTGGTTCCATACTTACACCCAAGTTCAGTGTCAATAGGTTAGGTATTGTTAATACCTTCATGGTCATGGCCCTAATTATTGGCCTTGGCTTTGGTGTAATTCCCATAACTATTAGGGGTATGGCAATAGCCGTGCCAATACTCTTCGCATTAAGCTTAGCATATAACCTATTTAATACCATGTTCTTCACAGGCATGCAGAGTGCGTTTATTTACGTAGCACCACGTGAGGAGTTCGGCATTGTCTATTCATCAATGTTCATAGTGTTCACGGCAGTACAGGTTTTGAGCGCTATTGTCTGGGCCTTCATAGGCACCGCCATAGGTGCACCTGAGGCTTTATTGCTAGCGATGATAACGGGCGTAATAGTATTCTCAATGCTAAACGCCGTTTATGGGAAAGTGAGTCTTAAGGATTGAAGGGGTTAACGTTAAGAAAGGTAGGAGACTTAATGGAGGCCCTAAGATCATTAATGATACTGAGAAGCTGATAATACTTCATTCAATTCATTCATGCCTTTAACCTAGAGATAAGCAGTTTATTGCCCACGGCATTTATTGTTAATAGACCATCATCGGAGAGCCAGGTAATGTATGATAGAAGGGCCGAGCGATTCAATAGGTAATTATGCGGTGAATCAATGCTTATGCCAAGTGATGAGAGGATTTTCATGACCAACTCCTCAAGTACTATGGAATCATTAATGTTATTAAGCACAAAATCCCTAAGCCTATTTATTGCGTTCATATTCTCGTTAATAACGTTAATGGAATCCGGAGGTTTCAGTATATTGCCGTGGGCAGGCACGACATACCCATACCTACTCACACCCTCAGAGAGCTTCCTAAGACTTTCAAGCGCAAGCCCTGCATTTAAGTGGTATGGCGCTCCGTACTTTCGAATAACGTCTACTGGGAAGAACGAGTCAGCCGTGAACAATACATTACCGTAGGATATACCGACCATGCCCATTGTATGTCCCGGCAGCGGCATTACCTCAAATCCCACCTCCCTACGTAGGTCATCCAAATCCCTAACCGGCACGCCCTCGGCCTCAAGAAGCTTAGTCCTAAGTAACTTGGGTGGGAACGAACCGAAGAGGTAGAGTGGCTCAAGCACGGGTCTCTCTATGAAGGTTTTATCCTCAGGTGTTGCGTAGACGGCGGCACCGCTCCTCTTCATAATTAGTGCATTACCACCGATGTGGTCTGCGTGGTGGTGCGTATTGATTATGGCCCGAACCATCAGGTTTAGGGGCTTAATGGCATTGAGTATTCTACGTCCCGAGTCCTCATCGATTCCCGTATCAACTATCACGCACTCATTATTATCTATCACCAACACGCCAGCATTTGTCCTACCAGGTACTACATATACATTGTCTGAAAGCCTCTGCAGTCTCTGCGCCTGCATTAATGATAATGCATTGATTAGCTTTTAAGCAATTCAGCATACCTAGGCGTAATTAAGTGCTTGGTCAAGGTCGCTGATTATGTCCTCGACATCCTCAAGACCAACACTAAGCCTAAGTAGGTTATCCCTAATGCCAGCCCTAGCCCTATCCTCAGGGCTCCAATGAACGTGTGTCGTACTGGCCGGATGGGTTATTATACTCTCGGTACCACCAAAGCTCACGCTCGGGATTATCATCTTCACATGCTTATAAACAGCCAAGGTCTCCCTTAAACCGCCCTTAACCTCGAAGCTCACAATTCCACCACAGTTATTAAGGAGCTTCTTAGCCAGCTCGTACGACTCATGGCCATCTAGGCACGGATAATAAACCCTCTCAACCTTCGGATGATCCATCAGGAACTCAGCAACAGCCCTTGCATTCTCCTCGTGCTTCCTCATCCTAATGTGAAGGGTCTTTAATCCCCTATCTACTAGGAATGCCGTGAATGGCTCCATCACGGTGCCAATGAACCTCCTCCACTCCCAAACACTCTTCATAGTCTCAGCGTCACTGCCAATCACGAAGCCAGCAACGACATCATTATGGCCACTTAGGTACTTAGTGGCGCTGTGAATTACGAAGTCGGCCCCATACTCAATTGGCGTGATACCAATAGGTGTAGCCAACGTATTATCAACAATGACCTTAGCACCAACATCACGGGCAAGCTTCACAATCTCAGGTATGTTGTAAACCCGAAGCAGTGGGTTTGACACAGACTCTATGAAGACCAGGTCAATACCCTTAACGAGCGATTTAATCACACCATCATTACCTGGATCCGTAATTACAACCCTAACCCCAAACTTACTCAACCTCTCAAGCAGCACCAGTGTGGAGCCGTAGACATCCAGCGGTATCAAGACCTGCATGCCGGGTTTAAGCAACGCCATCAGCAACGTCGTTATGGCAGCCATACCGCTTGAGGTACCCACGGCATCAGCACCATGCTCGAGCTCAGCCATCTTACTCTCAACGGAATGAACCGTCGGATTATCCTCCCTAGAGTACTTAAGTGGAACGACATCGTGCAGTGACGGCTTCCTCTCGGGCTCCCTAAAATCAAACAATGCCGTTTGGTATATGGGCTCAATCACAGAACCAATATCATCACTAGTATGCCTAACACCACCACGCACACTCTTCGTGCCCTTACCCACGAAACCCATGGTTTTAAGGCTAGTAGTTAAGTATTGCGTCCCTAACCACTGACTTTTGACCTAATGCTAGCCTCAATCTCCTGACTAATCTCGCGACCCCTCCTGGCCGTCTCCTCAATCATCCTCATTATCAAACCCCTCAAACTACCCTCCTCAGCAACCTTAATACCTCTAATCGTGACCCCTCCAGGCGTCGTAACCTCCTCAACAACCTCCCACGGTCTCTTAAACCTAAGCAACTCAGCACTAGTCTCCAGAGTTCCTACGGCCAACTCCCAGGAAATATCGGTCGGTATGCCAAGCAACAACCCAGCCTCCCAAATAGCCTCAAGTATCAAAGCCATAAAGGCAGGGCCAGAGCCACTGATGGCTGTTATGGCATCCATATATCGCTCATTAACAACGACGCACCTACCCATTGAACCAAATATATTGCAAGCCCTCCTAACATCATCCTCAGAAACCCTAGAGCCAGGCGCTATTGCCGTCACACCCCTCTCTATCACAATGCCAATATTGGGCATAGCCCTAATGACCTTTGACGGCACAAGCTCCTCAATAATTCCCGTAGTCACACCAGCCACAACAGAAATGAGGAGCTGCTCATTACCGAGGATATTACGTATCGGCATCAACGCATCGAGAACTTGGTAAGGCTTAACGGCAAGTATCACGACATCAGCATCCTTAACAACCTCCGCATTATTCGTAGAGACAAAGACACCGGGCAATTCACGCCTAACCCTATTAACACTCTCAACTCTCCTAACACTACCGCTTATACTGCCAGGATCAACACCAGACTTTATCAGGGACTTGGCTATGGCAGTGCCTATTTTACCAAGCCCTATTATTGCGTACCTGGCAATAAAACCACCCAATAGACCAGGCCACAACACCTATTTATAAGCATTGCGTTGGCTATAGATAATATGGATATGTCAGCCAAGTGATCCACATCATCAAATCCGACGGCTAGGATCTCATCACTAAAACCTTAAAACCAGGGCTCCTTTAAACAATTAATGGTGATGAGGTTCAAGAGCTATGAACGATGACGACAAACGGCGGAGTACTGAACCACTTAAATACCTTAACAATACACGCTAAGGCGACGCGTCATGAATCAGGCAATAATCGCAGCGTCATTAATACTAGGATTGATCATTATACTTGCAATTTACGAGATGCCATTCATATACGATAACGCATATGTAGCGACAGTAAAGTTAAACGATGACTCGCTAATAATAACCGTCTCGGATCTCCACCTAGAATCTAATACGAGAGACCTCAGCTGCATTAGCAATTATCTAAGGAGTCTTAATCAAGATAGTAATATTTACTTAATAATCAACGGAGACCTATTCGACAGAGCGCATGGGCAGTCACTAAGTCAATCACATATACATGAATTAATACATCGCCTGAACCTAACTAGTATAGGTAGTTTGAGAGAGGTGATTTATGTAATGGCAATGTACGACCACGACCCAAGGGTTAATTATGGTGAGGTTCGTTATGAAATTGACGGCGTGAATATCAGGGCGGTTCATGGAGTATTGAGGGTAGTCATGGGTAATAACACTTACTGGTTTTTACACGGTGATTACGTAGTTAAGAATGGGTTAATTGCATCGTTAATGAATAAACTACTTAACGGAACATACGATAAGCTAGTTAGGTTCACAGTCAGTGTAAAGACCGGCGCAAAGGCCATTGACTGGATCGTGATTGGGCATACACATGTACCTGGTATAAATAGGGGGTTACGCATTGTCAATACTGGTTCCTGGATAGATAGGTTTGTGAATGCCACAGATACGGCAATAATGATTGATGGGTTAGGTAATGTGGAGTTGATCAGGATTAAGTGCGACCTGACTGAATAATTTGCGGTTTGGGTTAAGCCATAGATTTAAATTAAGTGGTGCTGAATATATAGTTGGCAGGGACGTCGAAGACCTGAGGAGGGATGTCGAGGAATTAAGGAAATACGTCGATAGAGAGATCAAGCTCCTATCAATCAAGTTAGACGCATTGGGCGCTCGTTAGGGCGTGGTCACCGAGGATGCCTTTAGGGATTGTGTTAGGGAGATCCTCAGGAATACGGGCTACACAGTGGAGAGGTGGTTGTACTATGATGCTTATGGCTACGTCTATGGATACCCAAGCGAGATTGAGCTGGACATAGTTGTTAAGGACGGCATTACCATGATCGTGGAGATTGCATCGACAATAAGGAGGACTGACATAATCGCCATACACTGCAAAGCCGAACTCTATGCCAGGGTCACGGGAAGACCCATCGATAAGGTACTGGCGATAACACCATTCATAAGCGATAAGAATCCGGACTACGTCAAGGTAATGGCCGAGAGGATGGGTATAAAGATAATAACGCCAGAGGGCATGACAGGGCAAGGGCAATAATCATGGGCGCCTAATCTTAGTAGTTAGTAATGCAGCACCGATTATTACCTTTTTAAGCATCGTTAGCCTAGCGACATAGTCATTGTCATTAATGATTATAGTATCTATTTGTCTATCGTGGTTTACGTGTTACGTAATAATGAGGAACGGCTTAAGGTATTACCCTTTGTTTGTATTAGCTGCGCCACCACAGTTCACCAGGTACTAATGGTATTGTTATGTTTCCGATATTCGTTATTAATACGACATATCCATAGGGTAATTTAGCGATTGAGAATGGGAATGTATAGTTCATGGCGCAGGCTATCGAAGATGACGGTATCTGCGACTCTTGAGAGAAGCTTAATGACATGATGATGTACGTCCACGGTATAGACAGACTATAATTTCCTGTTGGTAATAATGCCATTATTATACTTGTTGAATTAACAATTAATGGGCTACTTAATATACATGAAGCTAGCAATGAACCATTGTGGGAGTACAGTACATAACCATTAATGGTTAGGGCAGTAGGCAAAGGATTCTCGAGAATTAAATCAAAGAATAAGCCTTGCCAGTGCAGTGCAAAACCCATGGGCTTCTTCATGGGTTCCGCCTTAATTATTGAGGTACCGTATGTAGTGTTAGTGAGTCCATTGACGGTCATTGTGAGTGTAACATTCATATGCGTAAACTCGCGCATGGAATAAGTGCCGGTGGATGGGAAGTTGCCCATGCCGTAGCTTGCATAATATATATGTGAGGAGTCAAATAATGCAAGCATCACAGGAAATAAGACAGAGGTATTGGGTGGTAAAAGAACTAAAGTATTAGGTACAAAGGATTTGTATCCAAAATATACGTTGATCGTCACATTCATAGGCCTATTATTTGGATTCGTTAAATTCAGGAAGAATGCAATGCTATTAATTCTCGCCGTATAGGTGTATAGTACGGGCTTTACTACCAACCTATACGGACTAATAACGGAAATAATGACTTGATATTGTGAAGCCTTACAGTTAATAATTAATGGGCTTAAATAAATAATCACCGCGGCAATAATTATTAGGGCAATAAGTATATAAACATAAGGCTTAAGCACGAACGAAATTAAAATCATACTATTTATAACCTTTTCTCATTAATAGTTAGACATTAATGGCACTGCAAAAGGCATAAACATGAAAATAATCACTGTAACGCGCGTATTCCTTCTATGTGTAATTGAAATAATGCCCTGGGTGAGTGGGTGCCAGCGCGCGCACTAGCTCTCGATGTAAATACTATATGTATAATTGCAGGACTAAATAAATAATTTATTTATTGATTAATTAATCGAGAGCCTGAACCGTGATTTCCACTGGATATATAGGCCGTACTCAGTGGTAGTGATTTAAGTGCCTTTAGCTTGCTTACAATATGTTAAGTCTATAAATTCCTCCTTGACTAACTCCCGGTACACGACTGCCATATCACTTAGAAATCTGCAAATGAACTCCTTGGCATCCTCATCGCTCCTAAATACGCTGAACGCTCCC